>JAPOLI010000002.1 GCA_029977205.1 bacterium | reverse complement strand
CGCGGCGGAGGCTGCGCGCTCGGCTCGGGAGGGAGCTGATCGGCGCGCAGCGCGCCTGGCGGCAGACGCCGCGGCGCTCGCCCCGATCGATGATCGTCATGGCGACGCGGTGGTCGTGGGCGATGGCATCGAGGTGCACGACGGCATGGAGCGCGCCGTCGCCGCGGCGCTGGGAGAGATGGCGGACGCCCCGCTGGTTGCGTCCCTGCGCGAGGGGGCGCAGGCCCTGGAGGACGGCGCGAGCGCCGCGGCCGTGGTCCGGCCCCACGCCGCTGAGGCACCGCTTCCGCCCGTGCCCGGCGCACGCAGGCTCTCGGAGATGGTCACCGCCTGCCCCGAGAGGTCCCGGCCCTGGCTGGATGGCCTCCTCGCCGATGCATGGCTCGTGCCGTCTCTCGACGGTCTTCCGGGTGGGATTCGCTCGTGCGTGCTGGTTACCGCGGAGGGCCTGGCCTTCCGTCCCGGCACCGGCATGCTCACCGGCGTGCGGGGCCCATGGGCGGGACGCGCGCTGCACAAGAGGGCCATCGAGGCGGCGGAGCAGGCATCTGCGCACCTCGCTGGGGCGGAGGACGCCGAGCGCGCCGCCGCCGCCGCCGAGCGCCGGGCCGAGAGTCGCGCCCGGGCGAGCGCCAGATGCGCCGAGCGATCAGACGCAGCGGTGGAGTCGGCCCGTGCCGAGGAGCGCCGCAGGAACGCCGCCCGTACCGAGGCCATGGCCGCGCTCGACGCCGCGCGCGCAGAGTTGGCTCGACTCGGGTCCGCTCCGGAGGGAGCGCCGGTGGACATCAATGCGGCTGAGCGGGCAGCCGAGGCGGCCCGTGAGGCGCGCGACGCCGCGCGCGATGCGGCGCGGGTGGCGGACGCCAGTGAGGCCGGGGAGCGCGCGCGCCTCGAGGACATCGTCGCTCGTCGCGCCCGTGCCCGCGCGGATGCCGAGGGCCCGGAGACCCCGACGGCCGATCACGCCGCCGTGCTCGCTGCGGCGCGCGCGATGGAGGCCGTGGCGGCCGCCCTGGGTCCGCGTGCCGACGAGGTGGACGAGCGGTCGCGGGCCCTCGCCACCACCATCACCGAGCTCGCGACCACCGTGCAGGCCGCACAGCAGGCGCAGGCCGCTGCCGAGGCCGCGCTCGCAGCCGCGGGTGACGCCGATCGGGCCGCCGAGGTGGCGCTGGCGGTGTCGGCAGAGCGCGCGCGTGAGGCGGGCGTTGCGGACGATGCCCCCGCACCGCCACCTCCGAGCGAGGACGAGGAGCCGGTGGATGCCATCGCCGAGCGCGTGGAGGCGCTGGCGGTGCGTCGTGAGGGTATGGGCGCAGTGAATCCGCTGGCGGCGGAGGAGCGGGCCGAGCTCTCCGAGCGCGAGGTGGAGACCACCGAGCAGATCACCGACCTCGAGCAGTCGGCCGAGGCCCTTCGCGCGCAGATGGCCGAGCTCGATGCCCAGGTGGCGAATGGCTTCGCAGATGTCCTGTCGTCGGTGGACGAGCGGTTTCAGGAGGTCGTGGGACTGCTGTTCCCCGGTGGCACCGGCCGGCTTCGTGTCGTGGACGATGAGGGGGAGGAGGGCGTGCAGGTGGAGGTCGTGCCCGCTGGCAAGCGACCGCGATCCCTGGCTCTCTTCTCGGGCGGTGAGAAGTCGCTCATCGCGCTGGCGTTCTGCCTGGCCATCGCGATGGCCAGGCCCACGCCCTTCTACCTGCTCGACGAGGTCGAGGCGGCCCTCGACGACGCCAACCTGCGTCGGTTCCTCGGCGTGCTTCGCCGCCTTGCGGGCGAGCGCCAGTTCATCCTCATCACGCACCAGCAGCCGACCGTGGAGGTCGCGGACACGCTGTTCGGCGTCACGATGGGGCGCTCCGGCGTATCGCAGGTGGTGGCCAGGAGGCTCGACCGCGATGCGGAGGGCCCGGCGCGCCCATGGGTGCGCCGCCAGCTGGCCGAGGCACGCGCACCCGAGGCGCCCTCCGCGCAGGCCGGATGACCGAGGGGTCCCCGGATGGGGGCCTCGGCGCATTCGCCGAGCTCTTCGGGCTGAGCCCGCCCGCCTCGGAGGAGGATCGGCCCGAGCCCTCGCGCCGTGGGCTCTTCCGCCGCCTGCGCGAGAGCATCGCGTCGAGCCAGTCGCAGGCGATCTCCCCTCAGCTCGCCGGTATCTATCAGTCGGCAATGGTCACGGACGACCTGTGGGATGAGCTCGAGGAGGCCCTGATCATGGCCGACTGCGGAATGGCGGTCACCACCGAGCTCGTTGATGTGCTCCGCGAGGAGGCTGCCCAAGGCCGGATCACCTCGGGGGACTCCCTGGGCAGGGCCCTCACCGGTGAGATCACCCGCCGTCTCGCCCCCGAGCCTCCCCACATCGGCCTCGGAGATGAGCCCACGGTGATCCTGGTCGTGGGCGTGAACGGAAGCGGGAAGACCACCACCATCGGCAAGCTCGCGCACCGCCTGTCCGAGCTCGGGCAGAAGGTGGTGATCGGCGCGGGCGACACGTTCCGTGCTGCTGCGGTGGAGCAGCTCGCGGTGTGGGCAGATCGCGCCGGCGTGGACATCGTGAAGCAGGGACAGGGCGCCGACCCCGGCGCGGTCGCATTCGACGCGGTGGCCGCAGGCCGCGCGCGCGGCGCAGACGTGGTGATCATCGATACGGCGGGACGCCTCCAGACCCAGCACAACCTCATGGAGGAGCTGCGCAAGGTGCACGGCGTGACCGGCCGTGCGATGGAGGGGGCCCCTCACCACGTGCTGCTGGTGATCGACTCGACCACCGGGCAGAACGGTCTGTCGCAGGCGCAGCTGTTCTCCGAGGCCGTCCCCGTCACGGGGCTCGTGCTGACGAAGTTCGACGGCGTCGCACGCGGGGGGATCGTGCTCGCGATCGAGCGCGAGCTCGGCATCCCGGTGACGCTCATGGGCGTGGGCGAGGGAATCGACGACCTGCAGCCGTTCGATGCACGCGCCTTCGCGGAGGCCATCTTCTCGCCCGCCTCGGGCGGGGACGCCTAGCGCGATAACCTCCGCGGCCGTGTTCGACGCACTCACCGACAAGCTGCAGGGGGTCTTCTCCGGCCTGAAGGGCCGGGGCAAGCTCACCGAGTCCGACATCGATTCGGCCATGCGCGCGATCCGGCTCTCGCTGCTCGAGGCCGACGTGAGCCTGCCGGTCGTGAAGCAGCTCACCACCGCCATCAAGGAGCGGGCCACCGGCGATGAGGTGATGTCGTCGATCACGCCGGACCAGCAGGTGGTCAAGATCGTCAACGAGGAACTCACGCGCCTCATGGGCGGCACGAACGTGAGCCTTGCGATGTCGCCCACGCCCCCGACCGTCATCCTGATGGCGGGCCTCCAGGGATCGGGCAAGACCACGCACACCGCCAAGCTGGCGCGGATGCTCGCGGCAGAGGGGCGCGCACCGCTCATGGTGGCGTGCGACGTGCGCCGCCCGGCCGCCATGGAGCAGCTGGCCGTGCTCGGTGAGCAGATCGACGTCCCCGTGCACCGCGAGGATGGCGCCACCAACCCGGTGAAGGTCGCGAAGGACGGCATCGCCGCCGCCAAGCGCACGGGCCGTGACGTGGTGCTCGTGGACACCGCTGGCCGCCTCACGATCGATGCCGAGATGATGGACGAGCTCGTGGCCATCCGTGATGCGGTGAAGCCCACGTCGGTGATCCTCGTCGTGGATGCCATGACCGGCCAGACCGCCGTGGACGTCGCGGTGGCCTTTCAGGACGCCGTCCAGTTCGACGGGGTGATCCTGAGCAAGCTCGACGGTGATGCGCGCGGCGGCGCCGCGCTGTCGGTGCGCGCGGTCACGGGGATGCCCATCCTCTTCGTGGGAACCGGCGAGAAGGTCGATGCCCTCGAGGCCTTCCATCCCGACCGCATGGCGTCACGCATCCTGGGCATGGGCGACGTCCTCAGCCTCATCGAGCGCGCCCAGCAGAACGTCGACGTCGACGACGCCAAGCGCATCGAGGAGAAGATGCGCGGGGGCAACCTCACGCTCGATGACTTCCTCGAGCAGCTGCGCCAGGTGCGGAAGATGGGCCCCATCGGGCAATTGATGGGCATGATTCCGGGGGTCGGGCAGCAGGCCAAGATGAAGGACGTCGAGATCGACGAGCGTCGCATCGATCGCGTCGAGGCCATCATCAGCAGCATGACCTTGTCCGAGCGCGCGCGTCCGGACATCATCAACGGAAGCCGGCGGCGCCGAATCGCAGAGGGAAGTGGCACGACGGTCCAGGAGGTCAACCAACTCCTGGCGCAGTTCAAGCAGATGCAGAAGCTCATGAAGCGCATGGGCAAGGGCGGACTACCGTCCATGCTCGGCGCCTGACACCGAATCCGACTGGGAGCACAGTGGTCAAGATCCGCCTCGCCCGCGTGGGCAGCAAGAAGAACCCCATCTACCGCGTCGTCGTGAGCGACTCGCGCTCGCCGCGCGATGGTCGCAACATCGAGACAATCGGCCGGTACAACCCGCAGACCGACCCGTCCATCGTCGAGGTGGACCTTGCACGGGCCGACCACTGGATCGGGAACGGCGCGCAGCCGACCCCGGCCGTGAAGAAGCTCCTCACCATCGTCCGCGAGCGCGGGTGAGCGAGGAGCGCGCCACCGAGATGGTCGCCCGTATCGCACGGGCGATGGTGGAGACCCCTGATGAGGTCTCGGCCACCATCGGAGAGGACCGCGGTGAGCCGTGCGTGGACCTCCTGGTCGCCGAGTCCGATCGGGGCCAGGTGATCGGCCGCGGTGGCCGTGGTGCCCACGCCCTGCGCACGCTCCTCCGGGCCGCCACCGGGCCGCGCAGCGCCGGCGGTCTCGGGCTGAGGATCGTCGACTAGCGCGATGCCGGACGCGGGTGAGCGGGTCGCCATCGCGCGGCTGGGTCGCCCGCACGGGGTGCGGGGGGCCATTACGGCGCATGCCGATGGCCCGACCCTCGGCACGCTTGAGCCGGGTGACGCCGTGACTGTTCGCCTGGGCGACTCCGAGCGGGGCCTCATCCTCGCCGCACGTCGCGGCGAGGCGCCGAAGGCGATCCTGTCATTCGAGGGCGTCGGCGCGCGCGAGGAGGCGGCTGCTCTCACGGGGGCGGTGGTGCTCGTCGATGCGTCACGCCTGCCGGAGCCGCGTGATGCGGACACCTTCTACGTGCGCGACCTCGTGGGCTACGAGGTACGTGACGGCGATGTCCTCGTGGGCACCGTGCGCGGCGTCCAGCCCGGGCCCGCCAACGACGCGCTCATCGTCATGACCGGGGAGGGGGAGATCCTCCTCCCGTTCACGATGGATGCCGTCGTCGAGGTGGATGCCGGCGCCCGGCGCCTCATCCTGCGCGAGGGACTGCTGTGAAGGTCGATGTGCTCACGCTGTTCCCCGAGTGGTTCGACTGGCTCCGCCGCCCGCGCCACCTCGCGAATGCGCAGGCAGCGAGCGGCCTCGACATCCGGTGCTTCAACCCTCGCGAGCACACCCCGTTGGGTCAGGGCCAGGTGGACGACGCGCCGTATGGCGGCGGCCCGGGGATGGTCCTGCGCGTGGATGTAATGGCCGCGGCCCTCGAGGCCGTGTATGGCATGCCCGCCGATGAGGTGCGCGGGCACCGGCGCGTGGTCGTGTTGTCCCCGCGAGGCCGTCCGTTCGACGACGCGGTCGCCCGCGAGCTTGCCGCACTTCCCGATCTCACCCTGCTCTGCGGCCGCTACGAGGGCTTCGACGAGCGCGTGCACCAGCACCTCGCGAACGACTGCATCAGCCTGGGCCCCTTCGTACTGGCCGGTGGCGAGGTGGCGGCGATGGCCATCATCGACGCCGTCGCGCGCCGCCTGCCCGGCGCGCTGGGCAACGACGAGAGCCTCGACCGGGAGTCGTTCTCGCCGGGCATGGACGGCCAGGTGGAGCATCCGCACTACACCCGGCCGGCGGAGTTCCGGGGCTGGGGAGTGCCCCCGGTGCTGCTCTCCGGCGACCACGCGGCGATCGAGGAGTGGCGCCGATCTGAGGTCCGACCCGCACCGTCCCCCGGGTCGGTGCTATCCTCGCCGCCGCTTTCATCCCAGGAGGACACCCCGGCATGACCGTTATCGAGACCCTGGAGCGAATGCAGCTCCGCGACGACCACCCGGACTTCCGTCCGGGCGACACCGTGCGCGTGCACTTCCAGGTCATCGAGGGCCAGCGCCGCAGGGTGCAGGTGTTCGAGGGCACGGTCATCAAGCGCCAGGGCGCCTCGTCACGCGAGACGTTCACGGTGCGCAAGCAGAGCTTCGGCGTCGGCGTGGAGCGCACGTTCCCGCTCCACTCGCCGAAGATCGAGAAGATCGAGCGCACCCTCGAGGGTGACGTCCGTCGCGCCAAGCTGTACTACCTGCGCGACCGCGTGGGCAAGAAGGCCCGTGTGCGCGAGAAGGCGACCTGGATGTCCCAGCGCTCGGACGTCGCCCCGGTGGACCCCGATCTCGAGGCGACGGTCACCGACGTCGAGGAGATCGTCGAGGTCGAGGAGATCGTGGAGACCCCCGAGGCCGTGGTCGAGGAGACCGTCGAGGTCGAGGCGACTGACGAGGAGGCCCCCGAGGCCGCCGCAGGGGACGCCGCGAAGGACTGACGTCCTCGGCCGGGCGGCGCAGGCCGCGCCGCCCGGGTCATCTCGCCGGGCCCGACGCCCAGGTCATGAGGCCAGGAAGGTCCCGAGCTCGGTGACCGATGACACCGTGCGGGTGGTGTCCGGCCTCTCGATCGTGATGGCGCCCCCGACAGCCGTCACGGTCTCGGTTCCCGTGCTCGTGATGCGCAGAACCGCCTCGGATGCGCTGTCTGCACCGGCGGCCGTCGCGATCGCCCCGATGTCGAGGCCGATCTGCATGGTGATGGTCATCTGCGAGATGGCACCGGTGCTGTCATCGACCATCAGCACGGCGCTGCCGGAGTCGATCGTCAGCGCATCGCCGATGGCCGAGCCGAGGGCGCCCAGGCTGCTGGTCACCGCCGCCACGGCATCCCCGGTGGTCGCGGTGTCGATGCCGGCGGTGAACTTCTGGGCCGACGACCCTGACACCGTGCCCGTGCCGTCCGCGGTGATACCGGTGAACAGCGAGGCGGGGTTGAGCTCGGAGAGCGACGCGGCGCGCGAGAAGGCCGCGGCGGCATCGCCGGTGGCCTTCGCCCATGTGGTGCCGTCGGGGCTTACGTACACGCTGCCGTCGTACAGGACGACGTACTGGGTGCGTCCCCCGATCTCCTGAGTGGTCTCGATGCGCTGCGCGGACTCGAAGCGCGTCGTGGTCTTCACCGTTGCCCCGGTTGCATCGAGCTGCGCGCGCAGGGCGTCCTGCAACTCCGTCGGGAGGGCGCTCATGTCGAATTGCTGCTCGGTCACCCCGGTCGAGGTGTATGGCTGGCCACGGAGCGTGGCGAAGGCGGAGGTCACCGTGGCCGTGGCGTCGGCCTGGCCGGTGGTCGACGAGCTCGTGGCGGTGGCCGTGGTGTCCGCCGCGGGCGTGGAGTCGCCGCACCCGGCGAGCAGGCCGGCGGAGCCGACGAGGACGATTGCGGCGGTGGCAAGCGTGCGCTTCATCATGGATCTCCTGCGTTGATGGTGCCGGGTAGTGTGCCGCACCCCGAATCGGCGATGCCCCATGGCCCGCGCGGTCGGCCGCCGAGAGCCCTCCGGCGACAATCGGCCCCGGCATGACTGGGCATCCGGCCCGTCCGCACGCCCGCCGTGGGCGCCATGGCTACGGTGAAACCATGGACGGGCCCACCGCACGCGCCAACCCCGAGGCCCGTGGCGCCATGTCATCGCTCATCGCATACGACATGTCCCTCGGTGACCCCGTTGTGGCCGGCGCGGACGAGGCCGGCCGCGGGTGCCTGGCAGGCCCCATCGTGGCGGCGGCGGTGTGCTTCGACCTGCGCACGCTGGGCGCGGAGGGAGCACGCGCCCTCGCGCCCCTGGACGACTCCAAGCGGCTTACCCCGCGGCGCCGGGCGGCCCTGGTGGGCGTGGTGGTGCGGCATGCCCGGAGCGTGGTGGTGGTGTCGGCCAGCGCCCGGGCGATTGACGCTGATGGACTGCATGCCACCAACATCCGCATCGTGCGCGAGGCCCTCGCAGCCATATCGCCCGCGCCTGGCGTGGCCCTCGTGGATGGCTTCGACCTCGGGCCGGACGCGCCGCCCCATCGCCGCCTCGTCAAGGGAGATGCCACCAGCGCGAGCGTGGCGGCCGCGTCGGTGATCGCCAAGGAGGCCCGGGATCGCCTGATGCGCGGCCCCGCGGCAGCCGCCTACCCGGGGTACGGCTTCGATCAGCACGTTGGGTACATCACCGCGGCGCACACTGAGGCGGTGCAGCGCCTGGGCCCCTGCCCCCTGCATCGGAGGTCGTTCCGGTCGCGGGCATACGGCGACGACCTGACGCTGTTCGAGTAGCCCCGCCGCGGGCGCGGGGATGCCATCACGCGTCATCGGCGGTGATGTCCTCGATGCGCGTGATGTGCCAGAGCGGCCCGCGTGGGACCACCACGATGAGGTCGGGGCGCAGCACATGCTGCGCGAAGGCCGGGTTGCGGGCCTGCCAGGCCAGGGCCGCGCGGGTGATGCGCGTGCGCTGGGCGTAGCCGACCGGAGGGGCGTGGGGGTCGGTGCGCGTGCGCGTCTTCACCTCGCATGCAGCCACGATCCCCCGCCGCTCGGCCACGATGTCGATCTCCCCGCCGCCCCCGCGCCACCTGCGAGCCAGCACGCGCCATCCGCGCCGCATGAGCCAGCGCGCGGCGGCGTCCTCACCGGCGGTGCCGAGGGCGTGATCCGGGTATGTGTGGCCCGCGTGCATGCCCATATCGTCGCGTGTCGCGTGTCGCGCGGGTGTGGCGCATCGCACCGATCGGCGCACAGGAATGTGCCGATCCCCGTGTAACCCGTGGCCGCATCGGCAAGACTGCGGGAGAAGCACCCGAGACGAACCGATCCCGAGGAGACCGCATGCCCTTCGTGCTCCCGCCGCTCCCATACGCGTTCAACGCCCTTGAGCCGCACATCGACGCCACGACGATGGAGATCCACCACGACCGCCACCACCAGGCCTACGTGGACAACGCCAATGCGGCGCTGGCCGGCACCGCCTGGGCGGACTCCAGCGTGGAGGACGTGCTGACGAGCCTCGACCAGATACCGGAGGACATCCGGATGGCCGTGCGCAACAACGCGGGTGGCCACTACAACCACTCCCTCTTCTGGGAGATCATGGGCCCGGACGGTGGCGGTGCGCCGTCGGGTGCCCTGGGGGACGCCATCGACGCCGCGTTCGGGTCGGTGGACGATCTCCGGTCCGCCGTCAACGAGGCCGGTGTGAAGCGCTTCGGCTCGGGCTGGACATGGCTCGTGCTGAACGGCGGCGCCCTCGAGGTGATGTCGACGCCGAACCAGGACACCCCGCTGTCAGAGGGCAAGACGCCCCTGCTGGGCATCGACGTGTGGGAGCACGCCTACTACCTCGAGTACCAGAACAAGCGTCCGGTCTATCTGGACGCGTGGTGGAACGTCGTGAACTGGGACGCCGTGGCGGCCCGGTACGACGCCGCGGCCTGAGCCCGCTCTGATGATGTGACGGGTGGGCGCGGGCCTCGTGGCGGCCCGCGCACCATCCGCGCGTCGCGCGCGGCCATGCTCGGTGCATGGTCGCGCGCATGCTCAGCCCGGCGCTCCTCGGGCTCGACACCGCCACGGTCGAGGTCGAGGTCGACCTGCGCCCGGGCCTCCCGGGCTTCAGCGTGGTCGGCCTGCCCGACTCCGCGGTGCAGGAGGCCCGTGAGCGCGTGCGCTCGGGCCTGGTCAACCAGGCATTCGCCCTGCCCGCCCAGCGCATCGTCGCCAATCTCGCGCCGGCCGACATCAGGAAGGCGGGCCCGCAGTACGACCTGCCAATCGCCCTCGCCGTGCTGTCGGGGTCGGGCCAGTTGCGCCCCGGGGCCCTGGCGGGTACCGGGGCCATCGGCGAGCTGGCCCTCGATGGCGCCCTTCGCCCGGTGGCGGGCGCGCTGGTCATGGCTGAGCACGCGGCCCGGCGCGGATGGCGGCAGCTGGTGGTGCCCGCGGCCAACGCGGCCGAGGCCGCACTGGTGCCGGGCATTCGCGTGCTCGGGGTCCGTGGCCTGCGCCACGCGGTGGACGTCCTCGAGGGCCGCTGCGCTGCCACGCCGGTGGCGGTTGATGCCGACGCGCTTCTGTGCGCAGCGGCGCCCGAGGCATCGGGTGACCTGTGCGAGGTCCGGGGCCAGGGCGATGCGCGGCGCGCGCTCGAGATCGCCGCCGCGGGTGGCCATTCGCTGCTGATGGTCGGCCCACCCGGGGGCGGCAAGACGATGCTGGCGCGGCGCCTGCCCGGGATCATGCCGCGACTTCGCGCGCACGAGGCCATCGCCATCACCCGCGTGCATTCGGTCGCGGGCCTGCTCGGCCCGGGCGAGGCGCTCGTCACCCACCGGCCGTTCCGGTCGCCCCACCACACCATCTCCGCGCCCGGACTGGTGGGGGGTGGCCGCGTACCCCGGCCCGGCGAGATCACTCTGGCCCATCTCGGTGTGCTGTTCCTCGACGAGGTGTGCGCCTTCTCCCCGACCGCGATCGATGCACTGCGCCAGCCGCTGGAGGAGGGGTGCATCGACATCGCGCGCGCCGCCGGCAGCGCACGGTTCCCGGCCGAGCCCCTGCTGGTGTGCGCGGGCAACCCGTGCCCATGCGGGCATGCAGGCGACCCGGCACGGGCCTGCACGTGCGCGCCCGCGGCGGCCGATGCCTACCGCGCACGCATCTCGGGCCCCATCGCCGACCGCATCGACCTGCGCGTGGACATCCCGCGCCTCGATCGCGACGCCATGCTGCACGACGGCGCTCCGGGCGAGCCGAGCAGTGCCGTGCGCAGTCGCGTTGAGCGGGCGCGCGGCATGCAACGGGATCGGGGCCAGCGGGTGGCCAACGCGCGCCTCGGGGCGGCGTCGGCACGCGAGGCGGCGGCACTGGATCGCGCCGCGCGCGCCCTGCTGGGAACGGCCATCGACCGCCTGGCGCTTACGGCCCGCGGATGCGACCGGGTCATCCGCGTGGCCCGCACGGTGGCCGACCTCGGCGGGAGCACGCGCGTGGAGGCCGATCACCTGGGCGAGGCCCTGCGGTATCGGAGCGCAGGGGGCCTCGGGTGAGCGGTGTCACGGGCGACGGCGCGCAGGATGCGCCCGCTGAGGGGCCGGTGTGGCCGCTGGGGCTCGCATGGCTGTCCTACGCGCTCTCACGGGACCTCCAGCGGGCCTCGCGGGTGGCAGGAGGGCCGGAGGCCCTCTGGGGCGCGACACGGCCGCAGATGGCCGCGTGGCTGCGCGCAGACGCAGATGTGCTCGACCGGGCACTGGCTGCGCGCGGCACGTTCCGGGCAGCCTCCGTGCGGGCGTCGCTCGCCGGCCGCGGGATCCTCCACCTCCCGATCACGGCGAATGCCTACCCCACGCGCCTGCGGCGCATCTTCGATCCGCCATTCGGGCTGTTCGGCGTGGGGTCGGTGGCCACGGCACTGTCTGCCCTCGAGCACTCTCCGGCGATCGCAATCGTGGGCTCGCGCCGCCCATCCGGAGCCGGGCGTCGACTGGCCGCGGCGCTGGCCGCGGACCTCGCGTCGCGCGGGGCCGTAATCGTCAGCGGGCTGGCGCGGGGCATCGACGCCGCCGCCCACGAGGGCGCGCTCGAAGCGGGCGGGGTCACGATCGCCGTTCTCGGATCGGCTGTCGATCGCATCCACCCGCGGCGTCACGTCGGCCTTGCCGACCGGATCCAGGTCAACGGCGCGGTGGTGAGTGAGTACTGGCCGGGCACCGACCCGCTGCCATGGCGATTCCCCGCGCGCAACCGCATCGTGGCGGGCCTGTGTGATGCCACGGTGGTGGTGGAGGCCGGCGCGCGCTCCGGGGCCTTGATCACCGCCGACTTCGCGATGGAGAACGGAAGCACGGTGCTGGCGGTGCCGGGCTGGCCGGCATCGAGCCTGTCGACGGGCTGCAATGCCCTCATTCGCTCCGGTGCAGCGGTGTGTGAGGCCGCCGATGACGTGGTGCGGGAGGTTCCCAATGGCGCATGGGCCGAGGCGCGGGTGGCGCCATCTCCCACCGGGACGACGGCGCTGGTGCTCGCGATCGTCACGCGCGGCCCGGCCGGCGCCGATGTGATCGCGGCCGAGGCGGGCATCACCCATGCGGAGGTCGCGGTGGCCCTGGCGGCACTCGAGCTCGACGGGCTGGTGGCGCGGGAGCCAGGGGGTGTATTCGGGGCCGTCGGCGTGCGCGGGCGTGGCGCGGGCGCCTGACGGGGTGCTGGCGCTAGCGCCGTGCGGCAGCGGCCGAGTAGTGCGCGAGCATGCGCTCCGCATTGCTCGCAACCGCTGCGCGGAGCTCATCGGGCGTGTGCAGCACGGCTTCGCCGCCGTGCTTGGTGAGCTCCCGCACCAGCCACTCGTCGCTGGCGTACGGGATCTCGGCGATGATCGAGCCATCGGAGAATCGTTCGGCCGACGGATGCTCTTCAGCCAGCCAGCGTGCGATCGCGGGGCTGCACCACACGCGGGCGATCTGCGCGTGCTGCTCCGCCTGGGCCGAGGTGCCCCACGGCTGGTACGGGACGGCCTCCACCTCGACCCGCCGCTCGAAGTGCTCGTCGAGGGGGGTGGCGCCGCGGATGCGGTCGAGTCGGAATGTGCGCTGCTCGCCGGCCTTCCGGCAGAAGGCGACGAGGTACCAGGCGTCGCGGGAGTTCATGAGCATGTGTGGCTCGATGACGCGCTTCGTCACCTCTCCGCGCGACTCGGTCCAGTAGTCGATCTCGAGCACGAGGTCCTCGCGCACGGCCCGCGCCAGCGCAGCCCCCACCGACTCGCTGGCCGTCTGCACCGCGCCCAGCTCGACGCCGGTCGTGGAGGCCTCGCCCACGGCGTCCTCGATCTTCCGGCGGGCGGACGCCAGCGACTCCTCGCCCACCAGGGGCAGGCGCCCCCCCACGAAGTCGAGTGCCCAGAGGAGCGCCTTCGCCTCGAGCGGGGACAGGCGCGCCGGACGCGAGAACTGGTCGCCGTAGACCTCCTTCTGCACGATCACCTCGTCGCCCTCGACCTGGGCGAACAGCGCGTAGCAGCCGCCCCCGAAGTTGATGAGGTTGAGCAGCGTGAGATCCTCCTCGAGGGCCTCCTGGGTGAGGTTCAGCTCGGACCGCAGCGCCGCGCAGGACACCTCTGCCTCGTACGACCGTCCGCACGCGGCGAGGAGGCGGGTCATCAGGGCCAGCAGGCGCGAGATGCGCTCCACCGGCACGACGCGCTCGGATGGGTCGTCCACCTCGGCGGCGGGCGGGGCCTCGGGCGGGCGCGGGAGAGGCTTGGCACGACGTCGCGGCTTGGTCGAGTGGCGCGCGCGCAGCAGCTCGAGCGCAGCCACCGCGGAATCGCGCAGCGCGGGTGGCTCGAGAACCTCGGCGTCCTCGCCCAGCCCGAGTACCCACGACACGATCTCCCGCTCGCCGCCGTACTCGGTGCGGAATACCGCCGAGCCATCCGGGCGTTCCTCGTATTCGCCCTGGCCACCGAACATCTGGTCCACCCACCAGGCGATGGTGGGCGACAGGTCAATGACGGCCGTGCCCACCGGGTCGGCCAGCTGCCAGGGGGCGCGGTCGCGGTAGCGCGACAGGTCGACCTCGCTGGGCGGCGGGAAGTCGTGCTCCGCCCGCGTCTTGAAGGTGATGCGCCCCTGGATGCGCGAGAGCCGGAAGCACCGCAGGTCCTCGCGGTCGTGTGCGTAGCCGACGAGGTACCAGTTGCCTGCCATGTAGAGCAGGCTGTAGGGGTCGACCTCGCGGTCGCCCAGGTCGTCGCGTCCGATCGAGTAGTACCGGAACCGGATCGTCTTCCGGCGGCTGATGGCCGACTCGATCTTGATGAGGTGGCTGGATACCTCCGACGTGTGGCGGCTGCCGAGCAGGTTGACGGCCACCGTGCGCGCCGCGTGGTCGTCGAGCGGGCTGGGCCGGCCCAGGGTGAGGTGCTGCAGGGCCAGGCGCAGGGGCTCGGCATAGGCGAACTGGCCCTCGAGCAGGTACAGGCTGGTGTGCAGCGCGCTGAGCTCGGCCTCGTCGAAGGCGATGGGCGGCAGGTAGTAGTTCTCGGGCGGCATTGCGTAGAGGTCGCCCTGGAACGGGTCGTCGCTCGGACGCTCCACCGCGAGCTTGAGGCCCACGCCCTCGAGTTCGGACCGGTCGGAGTAGAAGCGGCGCAGGAATGCCTGCTCGCTCATGCCGCCGTAGCCCTCGACGGCCTCGTGGATCTCCTCGGCCGTAACGGGGCGCTGTTGCGCCATCAGGAATGCGACGAGCGAGAGCTGCCGCACCAGCTTGTCGTCATCCCTCTGGCCCAACCGGCCTCTCCTTCGACTGCGGCGCGTCACGCATGCTAGCCGAGCGACGCCCTCGGGGGCGCCATCGGGGGGCATGGATTCTCGCATGGGGAGCCATGATCGCCACACTCGTCACGGTGGGGTGTGGCACGCCGGACGCTCCGGCGACGCGGTCTGGGCGCGTTGTCCGGGTGATCGATGGCGACACGATCGTGGTGCAGGGGGTTGGCACGGTGCGTTACATCGGCATCGACACCCCCGAGCTCCACCACCCGCGCCGACCGGTGGAGCGCTTCGCCGCCCGCGCCGCGGCGATGAACCGCGGGCTCGTGGCCGGTCGCACGGTGCGCCTCGAGACCGATGTCGAGGAGCGCGATGTCCACGGTCGGTTGCTTGCGTACGTCTATGTGGGTGACGTGATGGTGAATCTGCGCCTCGTGGCCCAGGGAGCGGCCGAGGCGTTTCCCTTTCCCCCGAATACCCTGCACAGAGATGAATTCTCGCGGCTCCAGGGCGAGGCGATGCGCATGGGCCGCGGGCAGTGGGGTCCGGCCGAAGGGGGCCCGCCCTGGGGCGGACCCCAGGTATCGGAATGAGGCCCGCGGTGCCCGGGCATGCGTACTCGCCGGTCGGGTGTGCGCACATCCGGCCAGGATCCGCGTGCCGCGCTTGTACGATCGGGGCATGACGATCCTGGAGCACGACTACGGCATCCCGTCCGAGGACGACCTGGCGCGCCTCGTGGGCGCGGCCACGCCGCACTTCGCCCTGCAGATCCGCGATCGGCTCGTGGCATACCGCTCCGCCCTGCCCGACGGGCATGCACGCGTCACGGAGATCGACGCCCAGATCGCGCGACTCGAGCGCCTCGCAATCGACGGCGCAGGCGGTCCCCGCGATGAGGCCGACCTTCCTCCCCGTCCGTCGCTCGCACTGCGCGGACGGGACCGCGCCTAGCGCTCCGGCGACTGTCGGGCGACCCGGTGCACGACCTCGCTGAAGGTCCGCAGGATCCGGGCCGTGAGCCCCCAGACATCCTCGCCCATCAGCGGGTAGCGCAACGTCTCGATGGTGGGCGGCTCGGGGATCCTCCGGTCGGCCGTGAGCACGTCTGCGAGGGGGACCTCCATGATCCGCGCGATCTCGGACTCCTCAGGGCGCATTGCGGGTCGCCCGCCGGGGTGGTGCGCGACCCATGGGCTCACGCGAAAGCCGCTGGCCATGGTGTGGACGTCGTCGAGCGGGCCGAGCACCTCGAGGGAAGACCGCGGCACGGCGATCTCCTCCTCGGTCTCGCGCAGCGCGGACCCGAGCAGTCCGTCGTCCCCGGCCTCGAACTTGCCTCCGGGGAGCGACACTTCGCCCTTGTGGTGGGCCACGAGCTCCGAGCGCTTGGTGAGCACCACGTGGCCGGCGTCGTCGATGTCAAAGAGGATCATGAGCACCCCGGCATCACGTCCGGTGGGATCCAGGGCCACCCGATCCCGCTGGGCGAGGGCCCCGGGAAGGACGCGTGCGAGGTCCCGGGCAGAGGGGGCACCCGCCGCCGCCCGGTGATCGGCCGGACGCGCGGCGCGGCCAGCGGCGGACTCCTTCGGGCGTGCGCTCATGCGAGCCGAGTGTACGCGCGCCCCGTCAGGGACATGCCATGAGCGGTGAGCTCGACATCGCCCGAATGGAGGGCGACATGATGGCCGCCCGGGAGGCCGCCGTGGCCGTCGCCGGCGTGCCGATGCTGGGGCTGCGTGCCGTCCAGCCGGGCACCGGCGGACGGGCATGGCTCATCGCGCTTGAGGGTCCGGCCTTCCTCTGCCTCGACGATGCCCTCGATCCCGAGCCGACACGGGCACGCGTACTCGACGTGGCGCAGGCGGGGCTCGCCGCTGAGCTCGCCGACGAGGCCGTCGATGCGACTGCGCTCCGGGCATTCCGCGCCCCGGCGGCCGCGATGGATGCCTGGGGGGCCGACCTCCCCGCGGCCGTCGCCGCGCTGGGCCGGGCCGCCGAGGAGGCCGACGCGCTCGCCGCCTGGCGGGAGGACCCCCGGCGCATCATTGCCTCGCTGGTCGCGCTCGACGAGGCGGCAGCCATCCAGGAGCGCGCCCATGCGGCCTACGCGACGTTCGCCGGCGTCACCGAGCCCCTCGTGGAGACACAGGAGTCCCTTGACCCCGCCCTGATCGGTGCGCTCGTCGAGGTGGAGCGCGCCGCGGAGGCGGCCGGACTCGGCGCATCCCTCGCGCGCATGCTCGCGGAGGCCATGCCGGGGATCGTGGAGGCGGCGGACGAGATGGCCCGCGCGCACGTCACGCCGCTGCGATAGCCCCTGCGACCACGGAGGGGGGAGGGGGCTCTCCGCCGGCAGTGTCCACCTCGCCTGAGCCCGCCACGCCCGCGGTTTCCGCCTCGCCGGGGTCTGTCCCGTCCGTGCCGGTGCCGTCCGTGGCAGCCTCGGGCGCCTCGGCGATGTCCCCGTGCGGCTCCGCCACGGGCTCGTCCGCGAAGCCTGAGGCGATCAGGGCCTCGATGCGCGAGAAGTCGTCCTCGGCCAGCGGGGGCAGGTCGAGGGCTCGCGTGAATTCGCTCAGCTGCTCCTCGGAGTGCATGGGGATGACCACCGAGGCGACTCCGGGGCGCGAGAGCACCCAGAGGATCGCGGCCTGGCCGAGGCTCCAGGGTCGGCCCTCCGCGTGGAGGAAGTCGAGCGTGCCGACGCGCCGCAGGCCCTCCTCGAGCCATTCACGCGTGATGTCGGCGCGCGGATCGCCGGGCGGGAACGTGGTCTCGCGCGAGTACTTGCCCTCCAGGAGGCCGCGGCAGTGCGCCCCGCGCGCAATCACGCATGCCCCGGCGGCGTGGGCGAGCCCTGCGATCTCGGCGCCGGGCTCATGGCCGACCACCCCGAGCTCCACGTCCAGGACCGGGAACCGCTTCTGCCGGATCAGCCTGCGCCCTTCGCCCGGGCGCGCGCCCTCCGGGATGGCCGCGCCGAAGACCCGCACGGTGCCCTCGGCTACCAGCTCGTCCAGCACCTGGGTGAGGCCCTCGTCCGCCAGCGCGCGGCGCGGAGGGTGGTGCAACTCGCAGATGTCGATGACGCCACCCAGGCGCTCTGCGCTTGCGCGCACGGCCTGGCGGATGGCCTCGGGGCGGAAGTCCTGCGGCATCGGGCGCCCGGCGCGGCGTGGGTCGGCCTCCTGCCATGCGTAGCCCACGCGCGTGGCGATGACGACCCGGTCGCGGCGTCCTCTGAAGGCACGTCCCAGCACATGCTGCGCACGCCCCTCACCATCCCTGTCGGCCGCGTCGAACAGCGTGATACCGCGGTCGGCGGCGGCGTGCAGCAGGCGCACGGCGTCGTCATCGCCGTCGTCACCCCACCAGCCGCTGGCGAATGGCTCGGCGCCGAACGCCACTTCCGACACGCGAATTCCTGTGCCGGGGATCTCCCGATAGCGCATGGGGCGTGAGGTTACGCACGGCTCCCGACGCACCTGGCCTCGCGTACGGGGCCCGCGTCAGCCGTCGGCCGGCTCATCCTCCAGGAGGAAGGCGATGAGGTCCTCCACGGTGAAGCGCCCGGCCTGCATCGACGCGATGAGCCCGTAGACGGTGGCCGAGTGCGGGCGCTCGAGGACATACGCGCGGATCGCCTCGTTGCCCGTCGCGTCGATCTCCTCGACGGCCTGCCGCCCGACTGCCGTGGCCACCACGCCTGTTCCCTCGACGTCCACGAGCCCGGCCACCGAGAGCGCCTTCGCCGCCGCGGCGATCTCATCTGCATCGGCGCCGAACTCCTCAGCGAGGTCGCTGATGGGCCGCTCCACCGGCTCGCGCGTGAGTGACCTGAGGAGCAGGTACGAGCCCGACGACAGGCCGGCATCCATCACGACCTGGTCGAGCACCCCCGCGACCTCGGCCAGCAACTGCAGGTCGTCCGCGTCGCGGTACACGCCTAGGGCCCGTACCGGTGGGCCGGAGCCGGTCGCAGCGCGTCATAGGCCGCTCCCATCCAGATCCGGCCGGTCACGCCGAGGTCATCGAGGGTGCGAAGCGCGGAGCGCACCACGCCGGCAGGGGCGCCGCGGCCGTGGTCGCTCGCGACGGTGAAGGCGAAGTCATGGTCTGCCTCGCCACGCACCGGGCGTCCGTTCGCGCGCGCCAGCGCCACGCGCGCGTCGGCCAGGCGGAGTGGGTCGTCCACCGTGAGATAGCAGTCGACCGATGCCCAGTCGGGCGCGAGCTCGGCGATCACCACGTCGAAGTCGTCGGCGTATGGCACGTGTGCAGGCTAGCCCAGCGCCGGGGCGCCATGAGGCGACTCCGGACGCGCGCCGGTGAGGGCGGCCGCCACCTCCGCGCGCACCTCGGCAAAGCGCGCATCATGCAGTACGGGGTCCGCATCGGGCATGGTGAGGTCGACCTCCACCCAGCTCCGACAGCCACGCATCTCGGGCGACACATGCAGCGGCAGGGGAGGCGTGATGCGGTGCACCCGGGGCACGATCACAAGGAGCGGGTGCGCCGGCCGCCAGCGGAGCCGCGACGCCGCGTAGTCGGGCCCGAGCAGGTGGAACGGCGCGAGTGCATCGAGTTCGGCCTGTTCGCGCACCTCATGCACGTCGGCGATCTCGCACCAGGCACCGATGTCCACCTGTGAGGGCTCCTCGGTGACGGCCAGGAGGTCCGGCCACCGCTCGGCCACCTCGGGCGCCAGCAGCTCGGGGCGCTGGTGCACGTGGGTGGGCAGCAGCAGGAACTCACGGTGGGGCACGTCGAACCGCTTCTCGCCGATGCCGCCCTTGCGCAGCATCACCACCTGGTCGCCGGCCAGCATGGCGGCGATGACGGTTGCCCATTCCTTCAGCGCGAACGGCTGCACTCGGCAAAGGTAGCGCGAACCGGCGCTACCATCGGACCCATGATCGACGCCATCCTCTCCAAGGCCGCGGAGGGCGAGCGCATCAGCGCCGATGAGGCCGTGGCCCTCTACGAGCAGGCTCCGCTGGACGACCTCGGGGCCGCTGCCGAGACCGTCGCCCGCCGCATGCACGGCGACGAGGTCACCTACAACGTCAACGGCTACCTCAACCCCACGAACATCTGCGTGGTGGGGTGCGGGTTCTGCGCGTTCGCCGTATGGACCGACCACGATCCACGGGCCTACGCGTACTCGGTCGACCAGCTCGTGGATCGCGCGCAGGAGATCTCCGACATGGGCATCACCGAGCTGCACATCGTCGGCGGCATGACCAAGGAGTACACGCTCGAGTACTACGAGGATCTCTTCCGCGAGCTCACGGCGGCCCTGCCGCAGGTGTCGCTCACGGCACTGACGGCCGTCGAGGTGGAGTTCGTCGCGCGCATGGCGCGCGTGACCCCGCGCGAGGCGCTCGAGCGCCTGATCGCGGCCGGCCACGACAGCATGCCGGGCGGCGGGGCAGAGGTGTTCAGCCCGCGCGTGCGCAAGATCATCGCCGACCGCAAGGTGCCCGCCGAGGTCTGGCTGGACGTCCACCGCGACGCCCACGCCCTGGGGCTTCCCACCAACGCCACGCTGCTCTTCGGGCACTTCGAGACGCCCGAGGAGAAGGTCGACCACATGGTCCGCCTGCGGGCGCTCCAGGACGAGGGCATCGCCGCGGGCAGCCCCGCCCGGTTCCAGGCCTTCATCCCGCTTCCGTTCCTGCCCGGCAACACCGACTTCTCGTACCTGCCCGGCCCATCGCGCGACGAGAAGCTCCGCACCATCGCGCTCTCCCGCCTCGTGCTCGACAACGTGCCGCACATCAAGGGCCACTGGGTGATGCTCGAGGAGGACATCACGCAGGAGGGCCTGCGCTTCGGTCTTGACGACCTCTCGGGCACGCTCGTGGAGGAGCGCGTGGCGCACGCCACGACGGTGCAGACGCCGCTCGGGCTCACGCAGGAGCGCATCAGCGATCTCATCCGCGCGGGCGGGCGCACGCCGGTAGAGCGCAACACCACCTACGGCCGCGTCGACCGCGAGGCCGTCTCGGCGTAGGCGTGGCGCCCCGCGCGGGGCGCTAGGAGATCGCGCGGCGCCGGAACGAGAGCGCCGCGGCGACCGCGATGACCGCGCACCAGAGCAGGGTCCAGATCACGGTGAGCCAGGACGCCGGGGGGACGATGACGACGTTCTGGTTGATCTCCAGTTGCGCGCCCGCGATACCGGCCGCGCCGCGGCCCTGCATCTCGCTCAGCATCGGCGAGGTGATGGCCCGCGGGAAGAACAGGTAGAGGACCTCGATCAGGCCGGTCCAGCTCGACCCGATCACGCCCTCGTTCGACGCGGCCATCAGGTTCACGAGCGAGAGGCACGAGACGTAGAAGAAGATGGCCACGATCCCCGATGCGACGGGCCCCAGCGCCACGCTGCAGAGCGATGCCGTCACCAGCACCAGCACCATGTTCTCGAGCATGGCGAGCCCGTGCACGAACAGCGCCCCGTCACCGCCCTGCCCGATCGCCGCCGAGCAGATTGCCGCGACGATCATCCAGGCCGCGAACACCGCGACCAGCGTCGCGATGCGTCCGACGATGCGGGCAAGCGCCACCGGCACGCGCGGGATGCCGGTGGTCACCTGAAGGCCGATCCAGCCGCCGTCGGCATCGCGATTCACCGCGCTCGCGCCGAGCGTGGCCGACACGAGCAGCCCGCCGACGAGGTACACCGCGGCCGTCCAGGAGCGCATGGTGTCGATCGCTGCGAGCCCGTCGCGGCCCGCGGCCAGGGCCGCTCCGGCCACGATTACCGCGGCACCAAGCACGAGCAGCCCGAGGAACCACCGGCGTCGGCTGATGCCACGCGCCTCGATGCGGCTGATCACGAGCACGGGGTTCATCCGGGCGCCCCGTCCACGAGATGGATGCTCGCCCCGAGCAGGGCGGGCAGCCCGCCGGGGTCTGATGACGCCGCCAGCACCGCCGCACCGCGATCCATGGCGCTGCGGATGGCTGCGGTGGTCTCGGGGAACTCCCAGGGGTCGTCCAGCACGAGGAGGTCGGGCTCCCCGATCGTCGCGCACGCCATGCAGACGCGGCGCACATCCTCCATCTCGAGCGACTCCACGCGCGCGCCGGGGGCCTCGACGGCCATCTCCTCGATCGCGCGATCACCCGCGGCAGCACCGTGGCCCCCCAGTTCGGCGACCATGCGCACGACCTCGCGCGCCCTGAGTCCGAAGGCGAAGGGCCATGCCTGAGGTGCCCAGCCGATCCGGCGGAGGGTGGGCGGGTCGCCCGGGCGCGCGCCGAGCACCGTGATGTCGCCGCCCGGGCCGGCGAGCCCGAGGATTGCGCGGAGCACGCTCGACTTGCCGGATCCGCGATCGCCGGTGATGAGCAGCCCCGCGCCGGGGCGCAGGTCGATGTTCACGCCGGCGACGGCCAGCGCGCCCCCGCGCTGGTAGCGCACCTCAATGGCCCGGGCGCGGATCACCGCATCCGGCGATGCGCCACCTGCGGTGCTCAGCCCAGCTTCTCCAGGCGGATGGCCTCCTGCGGGCAATCATCCACCGCCTCGCGCACGGCATCCGCCAGCGAGGGGTCCAGCACGTCGTCGCTGGCGCTCGACAGGTTCGTCTCGTCATCGACAGTGAAGACGCCCGGCAGGCGCGCGATGCACACGCGCGTGCCCATGCACAGGTCATGGTCCACGGTGAGGCGGTAGCGCTCGCCGTCGATCTCGATCTCGGCCATCTCAGCCCTCCCTGATGATCGCGAGCACCTCGTCCCGCTTGCGCTCCATGTCCGCCTCGGACACGAGTGACTCGAGGTTGAGGCGTAGGAGTGGTTCGGTGTTCGAGGGCCGCACGTTGAAGTGCCAGTCGTCATAGGCCACGGACACGCCGTCGACCTCTGCCTGCCGGCCGTCCGCGTAGCGTGCCCGAAGCCGGTCGATCGCCGCCCCGACATCATCCACGGTGGAGTTGATCTCCCCGGAGATGTGGTACTGCTCGCGCAGCGTCGCCACCATCTCGGAGAGCGGCCGACCAGAGGTCGCGACCATCTCCATCACCATGAGGGCCGGGATGAGACCGGAGTCGGCGTAGGAGAAGTCGCGGAAGTAGTAGTGACCGCTCACCTCGCCGGCGAACACGGCGTCGACCTCCCGCATCCGTCGCTTGATGAAGGCGTGCCCGACCCGGAACTCGTCCGGGGTCCCGCCGGCCTCGAGGATCGCGTCCCGCACCGCCCACGACGCACGGAGGTCGTAGACGACCGTGGACGGGCCCACCTGGCCGAGGATGTGCCGGGCGAGCAGCGCGGTCAGGAAGTCACCGGCGACGAAGCCGCCCTTCTCGTCAATGAAGAAGCACCGGTCCGCGTCGCCGTCCCAGGCGATGCCGAGGTCGGCGCCGTTCTCGACCACGGCGCCCTCGATGAACGCGCGGTTCTCCTCGAGCAGCGGGTTCGGCTCGTGGTGGGGGAAGCGTCCGTCGGGCTCGAGGAAGCAGGGCACGGCGTCAATCGAGATCCGCTCGAGCACCGGGGGCAGGTACACCCCGGCCATTCCGTTCGCCGCGTCGAGGACCACCTTCAGGCCCGTGATGGCCGTGGGGTCGACGAAGCCCATGCACCGATCGACGAAGCGCCCGAGGAGGCCGTCGTCCACCGACTCACCACCCGACGTCGCCGCGGGCGCGGGCTCGTCCGCCAGCGCGAGGCGACCGATCTCCGCGATTCCCGTGTCCCCCGAGAGCGGCAGGGCCCCAGCCGTGACCATCTTCGCCCCGGTGTATGCGGGCGGGTTATGGCTGGCCGTGATCACCGCGCCGGCGTCGTAGCCCCCCTCGTCGACGGCGAAGTAGACCATCTCCGTCGCGGCCAGCCCGAGTGCGGTCACATGGGCTCCCGCCGAGAGGGCGCCGCGGATGAAGGCAGCACTGATCCCGGGCGACGACAGCCGCACGTCATGGCCCACGGCGACGCGGCTCGCACCGGTGACGGCCACGAAGGCACGCCCCACCCGCTCGGCGCCCTCCTCGTCGATCTCGTCTCCGTAGAGCCCGCGGATGTCGTAGGCCTTGAAGACCTCGGGCAGCAGCGTCACCCGTCGAACCCCGGCTTGAGCAGGGCAAAGGTCTCATCGAGGCTCTGGGGCATCACGCGCACATCTCCCGTCACAGGCATGAAGTTGGTATCGCCGGACCATCGCGGGACGAGGTGCAGGTGCAGGTGCGCCTCGATCCCCGCGCCCGCCGCCGCCCCCTGGTTCATGCCGAGGTTGAAGCCGTGTGGCCCCAGGGCCCCTTGCAGCACCTCCTGGGCGGTGCGGGCGAGGTCCATCATCTCAACCACGGCGTCCGGCGGAAGGGCGGTGAGCCGGTCGAGGTGCGCGTAGGGGACGACCATCAGGTGGCCGGACGCGTACGGATACGCGTTGAGCACCACGAAGCAGTGCGCTCCGCGCGCCAGGATGAGCGCCTGCGGGTCATCCCCCAGCGCGGGCAGGTCGCAGAAGACGCACCCGGGCCCGTCGTACTCGTGATCGTTCTCCGCGGACACGTACGCCATTCTCCACGGTGCCCAGATGATCTGCCGCCCGGGCGCGCCGCCTACAGCCACTTGCGCCTGCGGAAGTACCAGAGAACGCCGCCCGCGAGCACGACCATCACCACGAGGAGCGCGATGAATGACGCGAGGCCGTGTCGCGCGAACGGAAGCCCGTCGATATTCATGCCGTAGAAGCCGGTGATCAGCGTCAGCGGCAGGATCACGGCGGAGATGATGGTGAGCAGGGCGAGCATGGCGTTGAGGCGGTGCGTGATGACCGACTCGTTGGTGGCCTCGAGCGCGTCGGCCACCTCCTTGTAGTTCTCGAGGGAGTCCCAGATGCGCTCGTTCTTGTCGACGATGTCGTCGAAGTAGATCTCGAGGTCGTCCGGCGCGTACCGCTGCACGGCGCGCTCCAGCATGCGCAGCGTCGGGCGCTGCGGCTTGATGATCTTGCGGTAGTTGATGATCTCCTGCTTGACATTCGAGATGTCGCGCACGAGTTCGTTGCTCTGGCCCTCGAAGATCGCGTCCTCAAGGGTGTCGAGCTTGAAGCCGATCTTGTCGAGGATCGGGAAGCAGTAGTCGAACATCTGGTCGACGATCTCGTACAGCAGGAAGCCGGACCCCTTCGACATGAAGTCGAAGCGCGCATCCTCCCGCTGCTCGCAGCGCGACCAGAGCGCCGAGATCGGCTTGAGCGGCTCCTTCGGGATGGTGATGAGTAGCCCGGGACCGATGAAGACGTTGACCTCGGTGGCCTGCAGGCGTCCTGTGCGCTTGTCGAACCGCGGGAAGTGCAGCACCAGGAACACGTAGTCGTCGTACTCGTCGATCTTCGACCGCTGCCGCCTGCGCGAGAGCACGTCCTCGAGGTCGAGCGGGTGGAAGTCGTGGTGCTCGGCGAGCCAGGCCGTCTCGGCCTCGGTGGGCTCGCCGATGTTCAGCCAGGTGAGGCCGTGGGCCTCAAGGCGCTGGACGTCCGGCCGATCGCGCTCAGGGGCGATCAGGGCGGACGGCGATGTCCGCCGTGCGTGGCGACGGATGTTGGGAAGGCTCGCCATCGTCGAGTCTCCTCGTCGCTGTGGTGCACGAAACGCCCGGCATGCGGTGGAGTGTATCGCGGCACGGAACCCCGGCCGACTACTCTGCAGCATGTGTTGCCGGATCAGCGCATCAAGTACTGCGGGGTCACCCACCCGGCGGACGTGGAGACGTGCGTCCGCGCGGGGGCATGGGCGATTGGCGCCGTGATGACGCCGCATGGCCCGCGCGCGCTCGGCCCGGAGGCCGCCGCCGCCGTGATGTCCGCGGTACCGGACGGCGTCGAGCGCGTGGGCGTGTTCGTGGACGGCGCGCCGGACGTCGTCGCCCGGGCCGTCGAGGACTGCGGGCTCACGCGCGTGCAGCTCCATGGCTCCACGGACCTCCCGGCCGTCGCGGCCGCGGCCTGCGTGCCGATCACCATGGCAGTGCCTCTCGAGGACGCCGCCGCGATCGAGGCGGCGGAGGCGCTTGACTGCGACCTGGTTCTGTTCGACGCGGTCGTGCCGGGGGCGCACGGCGGCACCGGGGTACGGGCGGATTGGACCCTTCTCGAGCGCCGGCGCCCGCAGCGACGGTTCGTGCTGGCGGGCGGGCTCACGCCCGAGGTGGTGGGCGACGCGGTGCGTCGCCTGCGGCCATTCGTCCTCGACGTATCCAGCGGGGTGGAGGGAGACGTCGTGGGACGCAAGGATGCAGAGCGCGTCCGCGCATTCGCCGAGGCGGCGCGGGAAGCGGCCATGGAGGAGGCGGCATGAGCGTGAACATGAGGTTCGGCCCCTACGGCGGCCGCTACGTGCCCGAGACGGTGATTGGCGCCCTTGATGAGCTCACGGAGGCGTACGAGCGCTACCGGGACGACCCCGACTTCCTGAGCGAGCTCGGCGTGCTGCTCGGGCACTACGTGGGCCGGCCCACGCCCCTGTACCGCGCCCGTCGCCTCGAGGACGCCTGGGGCATCGGCAGCGGCCTGTGGTTCAAGCGCGAGGACCTCTGCCACACGGGCGCCCACAAGATCAACAACGCCCTCGGCCAGGTGCTGCTCGCCCGCCGCATGGGCAAGGAGCGCATCATCGCCGAGACCGGTGCGGGCCAGCACGGCGTCGCCACCGCAACGGCGTCGGCCCTGATGGGCCTCGGGTGCCGCGTGTACATGGGCCGCACCGACATGCAGCGCCAGCGCCTCAACGTGATCCGCATGCGGATGCTGGGCGCGGAGGTGCACCCGGTGGACTCCGGCAGCGGCACGCTCAAGGACGCCACGAGCGAGGCCATCCGCGACTGGGTGACCAACGTGGACACCACCCACTACATCATCGGCTCGGCCGTGGGACCGGCGCCGTACCCGGAGATCGTCGCCGACTTCCAGTCGGTGATCGGCATCGAGTCCCGCGCGCAGATGCTCGAGGAAACGGGACGGCTTCCAGGCAGCGTGGTGGCGTGCGTCGGGGGCGGATCGAACGCCATCGGCATCTTCCGCGGCTTCCTCGACGACGCCGACGTCGCCCTGGTGGGCGTCGAGGCGGGGGGAGAGGGCCCCTCGGGACGCCACGGTGCCTCGCTGGCCCTCGGGCGCCCGGGCGTGCTGCACGGCTCGTACTCGTACCTGCTCCAGGACCCCGACGGCCAGGTGGCCGAGGCGCACTCGGTATCGGCAGGCCTCGACTACCCGGGCGTCGGACCCGAGCACTCGCACCTGCGCGACATCGGCCGGGTCACCTACGTGAACGCGACTGACGAGGCAGCGCTCTCCGCCTTCCTCGAGTGCTCGCGGCTCGAGGGCCTCATCCCGGCGCTCGAGACCGCCCACGCCCTCGCCCACGTCCGTGACGGCGCCGCAGCGCTGCGGGACGGCGGGCCGGTGCTGGTGTGCCTGTCGGGGCGCGGTGACAAGGACGTCGATCAGGCGGGCGCAGCGCTGGGGATCGACGCAAGTGCCTGAATCCGGCGCCGCGCGCCTCGAGCGCGTGTTCCGCGATGCCGGGCGCCCGCTGTTCGTGCCCTATGTCATGGGTGGCTACCCGGACATGGAGGCCAGCCGCCGCCATGCGCAGATCCTCGCGGCCCATGCCGACATCATCGAACTTGGAATCCCCTTCTCCGATCCACTGGCCGACGGCCCCACGATCCAGGCCGCCGGGCAGGCGGCACTCGATGGCGGAACCCGGCCCGTGGATGTTCTCGACATCGCCGGTGATCTCCGCGACGGACCGCCGGTGGTGGTGATGACCTACTTCAACACCGTGATCGCCCAGGGCGCGCGGGATTTCCTCGCGGCCGCGGCCGCGAAGGGCGTCGCCGGGATCATCATCCCGGACCTCCCCGTGGACGAGGCCGCCGAGGTGCGCGAGGCGGCTCGCGCCGTCGGCGTCGCGCTGATCGCGCTCGCGGCGCCCACCACCGATGATGCGCGCATGGCGGAGATCGGCACGAGCGCCGAGGGCTTCGTCTACCTCGTGGCCGTCACCGGGGTGACGGGCGGCGAGATGACCATGGATGACCGCCTGCGCGCGCTCGTGGACCGGGCGCGCCGGCACATCCCGGTACCGGTGGTGGTCGGGTTCGGCGTGCGCACGCCTGATCAGGCAGCCGAGATCGGCGGGCTGGCGGATGGCGTGGTGATCGCGAGCGAGATCATCCGGCGCATCGGGAATGCCCCCGACCCCGGCGCGGCCGACGACGCGGTGGACGCGTTCGGCGCCGGCGTGGCGGCAGCGCTGCGGCCCTACTCGGGGTAGGTGCGCAGGAACCGCACGAACGCGTCGAGCTCATCGTCCACGAGGTCGCGCTCGTCATCCGGGGCGTCGATGTACTCGAGGTACTGGAGCAGAACGAGGCGCCCGAAGTCGGTGGATCCGGTCGGGAACTCGGCGAAGGTGCCCCACCACACGAAGTGCGCGCGCGATGCCCACACCGGGCCGAGCTGGCGCAGCGCATCGAGGGGGGCGACGGCGCCTCCGGGCACGGCCTGGACCACCTCGCGCGTCGAGGCCACGAGGTCGTCGAAGTCCGGCCAGCTATCGGGATCGAGCAGCAGCCGTGGCACGACCTCCACCATGAAGTCCGCGGCCTCGGCGTCGTCGGCGAACCACATGAACGCCCCCGGTCCGACGCTCGGCGGCGGCACGGGGTCCCTGTGGAAGAGCCCAACGGGGAACTCGCGGGGGTCGCGAGCGGTGGTGACGGCGAGCGCGCGCCCCCGTGAAAGTCCGGTCCATTCATGCATGTCGCCAAGCCTACCCACGCTCCGTGGCCGCCGGGGCGGGTGGCTAGGATCGGCGGCCGTGAGCCCGTCTGACGCAACGCGCCAACTCCGCTGCCGGGGGCGTGCCGACAGCCGAACGGGCCCCGGCCGCGCGCCGGGGTGTCGTCCGGGTGGCGTCGACGGATGTCGCTGTCGCCCCCGTGGCTCCGCGCGCACGGCGCTGACGCCGCGCGATGCGGCAGGATCCACCGTGACGGCCTGGGTCGTCACCGGTGGCCACGGGCCGCAATCGCCGGGGAAAGGTGCCGCGTGTCATCCGACTGGATAATGATCTCCGCGACCGTCGTGATGTTCGTGTCGCTCTTCGGTGCGCTCGGACTGCTCCTGGTCGCGTGGCGGCGTCAGTCGACGATCAGCGGACTGGAGGCGCGGGCCAAGGGCGGCCTGGGTGCGTCGGCCCCGGTGGCCAGTGACCGCATGCAGGCGCTGGCCGGGCGCGGCGGGATCTCCCAGGGCGACCTCCCGGCGCCCAGCAGCGCCGGCAATGGGGGCACCGCGGGCATCATCGCCGTCGTCCTCGCCGTGATCGTGATCGGTGGCGCGGCCGGATGGTGGTTCCTCATCCGTGGCGACGGGTCGTCCGGAACGGCGGATACCGCCCAGGTCACGCCCAACGGGACGGGCCCGCTGGGCGCTGACCCCGATGCCGTCGTTCCCGAGGACCCGCCGGCCATCCAGGACCGCGCCGCGTACACGGTCGCCGTGCTCAACGCGAGCGGGGTTGCCGGGGCCGCTGCCGACCGCATGGCCCCGAAGGTGGAGACCGCCGGGTACCGCGTCGGCGAGGTGGGAGACGCGAACGACCAGGCCCTTGCGACGTCGGTCGTGATGTGGCGCCCTGGCAGCCAGGCGGTGGCCCAGAACGTGGCCAAGGACCTCGGCATCACGAGCGCGCCACCCATCGACGGCGTTGCCCGTGATGTGATCGGTGACGCCGACGTGGTGGTCGTGGTCGGCAAGGACACCGCATCCGGGCCGTGAGCACCGGCCCCGGACCCCCCGACCGTGGATATGCGGCGGGTCTGCGCGCGCTGCTCGCGCAGATGTCCCTGCCGTACGGGTTCACCCTCGCCACGTTCACCGCGGTCGGCCTCGCCGCGCACTTCAAGGGTGATAACCCCGGTCCCTGGGAGATCCTGCTGTTCCTCGGGGGCGCGTTCGCGGGCTATCTCGTGATGGTGGTCATCACCACGGGCCTGCGCCTGCGCGTGCGCCCGGAGCCGATCCCGCTGAAGAGCTGGCAGATGGTGCACGTGCTCCCCCTCGCGGTCGTCTTCCTGCTGGCGCTCCTCTCGGCGTACGTCCTCCCCAATCCCCTCCTCTGGTTCACGAATGGGCTCGCCCTCACGCTGGGCTACGTGGGGTGCCTCGCCGCGGTCCTGTGGTACCTGCGGGGCACCGACGACAGAGGAGAGGCGACATGAGCGCAGGGCGCCTGCGGGCACTCGCCGATGGCCCGGAGCCGCTGGTGCTGCCGGGCGTGTACGACGGGCTGTCATCTCGGATCGCGGTGCAGGCCGGATTCGAGGCCCTGGTGGTATCCGGCTACTCAGTGGCCGCGTCGCGGCTCGGCCTGCCGGACTTCGGCTACCTCACCCAGACCGAGATCACCGATGCAGCGCGTGACCTGATCGCGGCGGTGCCCGGCGCGCCAGTGATCGTGGATGCCGATACGGGGTACGGCAACGCCCTGTCCGCGGCCCGCACAGCGCGCCTGCTGCACGGCGCCGGTGCCGCAGGGATCATCATCGAGGACCAGCAGTGGCCGAAGCGCTGCGGGCACATGGACGGAAAGGCGATCGTCGCGCGCGAGGAGTGGCTCGCGAAGATCCGCGCGGTCGTCGACCTCCGCGACGAGGGCATCGACCTCTTCCTCGTGGCGCGTACCGATGCACGCGGTCTCGAGGGCTTGGACGAGGCGATCGCGCGCGGCCGCGCCGCGGCGGAGCTCGGTGCCGATGCCATCTTCGTGGAAGCACCCCTCGATCGGGATGAACTCGCGCGCATCGGGCACGACCTCGCCGGCTGTCATCCGGTCGCCAACATGGTGGAGGGCGGGCGTACGCCGGTGGTCTCCACGCCAGAGCTCGGTGACATGGGCTTCCGGCTGGTGCTCTGGGGCATCAGCGGCATCCTCGCCGCCGGGCACGCCCTGCGCGCGACGTACGAGGCGCTCGCGGCGACGGGCTCGGGCCCCGATGCATCCATGCTGATGACCTTCGCGGAGATCACGGATGCGGTCGGGCTCCCGGAGCACCGTCGCCTCGACGAGCGCTATGCCGACTAGGCGAGGGCCTTTGCCTTGAGCGCCTCGTACTCGGCCTGATCGATCGCGCCCGAGTCGAGCAGGGCCTTGGCCTGGGTGATCTGGTCAGCCGGCGTGTCCCCGCCGCCCACCATCTTCTTCAGCTCCGCGACATCGCGTTGCTGGGCCGCCACGGCGCGGTCCTGTATGCCCCCGCCGCGAGCGATGAGGTAGATCAGAACACCGAGGAGCGGCAGGACGACGAGCACGAGCACCCACAGGGCCTTCATCCCGCCGCTGAGGTCCCTGCTGCGAAACAGGTCGATCAGGACGTTGATCAGGATGACCAGGAACATCGCCCAGACGAAGATCACGAAGGTCGTCCAGAGGACATCTCCGAAGCTCCAGTCCATCTTTTCCTCCTTGTTGACAGGCTGGCGCCCGGGTGGACGCCCGTGGCGAGAGTACCCGGGGGCACGTCACGCGCCCGGTCGGGCCTGCGATGCCTATGATCCGGCGACGGGCGACACGACGACATGGGAGGGGCGATGCCCGAGGACCAGATGCATGAGGTGCGGGTCCACCTGACCCGCGAGCAGGCACCCATCCGGAAGGCCAGGCTCGAGATGACGGGCACGGACGTGACGTTCGGGGTGCCCGGATGGCAGGGGGAGCACTACGGCTTCGCGCCCGGCTCGGTGCCGGAGTACCCGGGGACCCTCGACTACCTCGTGGCCTCCGTCGCGGGGTGCCTCATCGGGACGTTCGGGGGCACGCTCAAGGCCCGTGGCATCACCGCGAGCGGTGACGACCTGGTGGCGGATGCAATTGGCGAGGTCGGCGTTGACGACGACAACGTGCTGCATCTGCGGCGCATTATCGTGCGCTACACGCTGAAGGCCGACTCCGAGCACCGTGAGGCGGCGGAGCGCTGCAACGCGATCCATGCGCACCACTGCCCGAACGCCCGGTCGGTGGCCGCCGCGATCGACATCGTCACGGAGCTCGACTTCGTGCCGGCGGAGGAGACGGCGGGGGCCCCCGCCTAGCGGCGTCGATGGGGGACTACGAGGTGTCCGTGGACATCGCCGTGGCGCCGGAGACGGCGTGGGCGGTGCTCCGCGACCCCTCGGCGATCGTCCGGTGGCACCCGTCGTACGTGCGCAGCCACCCGGTGCGTGATGTCCGCGTGCTCGAGCGCGCGGACGGATCGACGGTGCAGGAGCGCTTCATCAGCTGCGACGATGCGGAGTTCGCGCTGGTGTCCCGGGTGACCGCGGGACTCCCGGTGGACAGCCACATCAACGTCTTCCTCGTTCGGCCACTGCACCCCGGATGCCGCGTCACGTGGTGGACGCGCGCGGAGCCGGATGCGTCCGGCATCGACCCCGCGGACTGGATGCCGGGTGAGCACCGGGCAGCGCTCGCCGCTCTGCGCGACTACCTCGAGGACCAGTGACGTCCCGGGCGAGGCGCTAAAAAAAGCGGCTCTGAGCAGGGAACTCCTCGGGTAGGACTCGAACCTACAACCCTCCGGTTAACAGCCGGATGCTCTACCATTGAGCTACCGAGGATCGGCGAGCCGGGAGTCTAGATGACGACCGGCTCGTTGTGCTTCCGGGCCGGGGGCCGAAACCGGTGCACGTGCACGATCGCCCCGGTCTCGTCGATTCGCCCGGGCACGGGGAGGTCCTCCCGCCGGTATGCCCATCCGGCCGCCTGCATGCCGTCCACGAACGCGCGTGCGTCCGGGCGTCGCGGGTCGGCGATGATCACCTCGGTGGATGGCTCGCACAGGGCGGGGACCAACAGCCCGAGGGCCTCGCCGTTGCGGGCCTCGTAGAGAATGTCCGCGCCCACCACGAGGTCGTACGGCCCGCGTGCCAGCACCTGGGCCGGGGGATCGCGCCAGTCCATCACCTGGGCGTCCATGTCGAGGCGCAGGTTGCGCGCATTCCAGCGGCTGAACTCGACCGCCGCCGCGTACCAGTCGGTGTTGAGGGCGCGCGCGCCCCGCATGGCGGCCACCATCGCGCCGGTGCCGATGCCGCCCCCGATCTCGATCACGTTGTGCCCCGAGAGGTCCATTTCGGCCAGCACCCCGCACAGGACGCGCCCGCTCGGCCACACCTCGGCCCAGTACGGCAGGCGCTCGTCGTCGGCGAACTCCTCCTCGTCGAGGAGGTCCTCGGCGGAGGGGGGCCTCCGGATGCGCAGGGCGAGGTCGCCGGCCGGGACGTCCTCCCACACGGTGCGGGGATCTTCGGGATGCACGACAGGGCAGGGTAATCAGCCGGATGGGCGCTATAGTCCCCGACCGTTCGAACCCGAGGAGAGATCTTCCAGATGAGCGACGAGACCGAGCAGGAGGCCCCCGAGGCCGTGGAGGAGGCCCCTGAGGCCGAGGCCGCCGTGGCCACCGAGGATGCGCCTGCCGACGACGCACCTGCCGAGGAGCCCGCTGCCGACGAGGCCGCAGAGCCCGTGGCCGAGGAGGTCGTCGTCGAGGAGGAGTTCGTCGAGGAGGGGACTCCCGCCGAGGAGTACGACGTCGTGGAGCCCTCCGCCACGCCACGCGCCCGCGAGGGGCTGGCCACGCTCTACCTCTGCGAGCGCGGCCACCGCACGCTCTCGATCTGGAGCGAGCCGCCCACCACGTGCCACGCGCCCATCTCGGCGCAGGCCGAGTGCGGCCGACCGGTGTATCACTCCACCGAGCTCCCCGAGCAGGTGCAGAAGGCCCTCAACCCGCTGAAGGCCTCGAAGAAGTCGTCCAAGGGCGCCGGCTGACGGGCCACATCGCGGGTCGCCCATCCGGGCACCGCTGGTTCATGCGACGGGCGCCCGCGGGCGCCCGTCGTGCATCCGGGCCCGGTCCTAGGCGCCCGTCATCTCCTCCGCGCGCGCGACCATGCGCTCCATTTCGCGGAAGCCGGGGTCCCAGCAGGATGGATCCTCGAGGTCGACCCCCAGCGGACGCAGCAGATCGGCCGGCTCCGCGGACCCACCGGCAGCGAGGAACGCGAGGTAGCGCGGCACGAAGTCGTCGCCGTCCTCGCGGTAGCGGGCGTAGAGCGCGAGCGTGACCAGGTGCGCGAACACGTATGCGTAGGTGTAAAAGCGCGTGGAGATGAAGTGCGGGATGTACGACCACCCGAGCCCGTAGCCCCCGGGCAGTTCCACCGCATCGCCGTAGTACGCCGCGTTCTTCGCGATCCAGATCTCCGACAGGCGGTCATCCGTCAGCGTGGTGCCCTCGGCGCGGAGGCGGTAGGCGTCCTGCTCGTAACGCGCCAGCACCGTCTGGCGGAACACCGTGGCGAACGACCCCTCGACGCGCTCGCACACGAGGGCGGTCCGCGTGGCCTCGTCCTGCTCGGTGGCCATGAGGTGGTCGAACGCGATGATCTCGGCGAACGTGGAGGGCACCTCTGCCAGGGCCAGGCCCGTGTGGTACGAGAGCGCCGTCTGGTGCGCTGACGCGAGGGTGAAGTGCATGCCGTGGCCGAGCTCGTGCGCCAGGGTCATCACGTCGTCCATGCGGTCGGTGTAGTTCATGAGCATGAAGGGGCGCGCGTCCTGCGCCACCGATGCGCAGAAGGCCCCGCCGCGCTTGCCGGCGCGCGGCTCGGCATCGATGCGCTCCTCCTCGAAGAAACCATCCGCGATGTCTCCGACCTGCGGCGAGAACGCCCGGAATGACGCCCCGATGATTCCGCGGGCCTCTGGGAACAGCACCTGTCGGGCGTCCCCGAGCGGCGCGTACTGGTCGGCGAGATGCAGGGTGTCCAGGCCGAGGAGGCGGGCCTTCACGCGGAACCAGCGCTGGGCGAGGGCGTAGTGCGACTCGACGGCGGCCATCATCGCCTCGATCGCCGGACCGGGTACCTCGTTGCGAAGGTGGGTCGGGTCCATCGGGTCGTCGTAGTCGCGGAGGCGATCCATGGCGAGGCGATCGCCGACGAGGGTGTCGTAGCAGTGCGCGAGGGTCGGGGAGTGGGGGCCGAGGGTCGCGTAGAGCGTGTCGAGGGCCCGGAAGCGGATGTCGCGGTCCGGATTGCGCACGCATGCCAGCAGGCGGTCGATCGTGTGCGGCTCGACGCCGTCGCCGGAGTCGAACTCCGCCTCGAGGGTCGATGTGATGCGCCCGAAGAGGGTCTGCCACGCACTGGCCGCTGCCGGGCTGCGCTCGGCGAGCATGCGCTCCTCGGCCTCGGACAGCGTGTGATCCCGGAATCGCCGAGCGGCCACGAGGTGATGGCGGTCCGCGGCCACCTCGGGGGCGTCCGCGAGCCGGGTTGCCACCTCGTCGTCCAGGTCGAGCCACTCGAGTTCGAAGAAGCGCAGGGCGTTCGCGGCCTCGACCATCGACCGGTCCATCAGGGCATCCAGGTCCTGGTTCTCGGGGTTGGTCACGTCGACCGACTCACGCAGGGAGGCATACGAGTGAAGGCAGCCGAGCTCGTTCTCGATCCGGGCCATCTCGGCCAGTGCCGTCGCGAGCGCGCTGCCGTCCATGTCCGCCACCGTGCCCCGGTACCGCGACTCGAACGCACGGCAGTCATCGAGCGCCCGCGCGAGGCGCGTGCGGCAGTCGTCGGCGGAGGCGCACAGGAGTGAGAGGTCCCAGCGGACGCCCTCGGCGCGGGGTGCGGAGTCGGTGGTCGTCATGGGGGTGACGTTAGCCCAGCGCCGCCGCCAGCAGGCGGTCGACCGTCTCCTCCGGCAGGGGCGGATCGCCCGTGGAACCGGGGTGGTGCGGGCTCGTGGGCCGGTGGTAGTCGGACCCGCCGGATGGGACCAGCCCGTACCTGCGGGCGAGGGCGCCGTACGTGGCGAACTGGTCCGGCGTGTACTCCGGACGATGCACCTCGATTCCGGCCAGGCCGGCCTGCGCCAGCCGGCCCACGAACGGGTCGAGATGCGCGTCGTCGAGCCTCAGCGTGTAGGGGTGCGCCAGCACCGGTGCGCCGCCCGAGTCGCGCACGAGCGTGATGCCCTCCTCCACGTCGAGGCCGTCCGATCCCACGTATGCCGGGCGCCCATCGCCGAGGTAGAGGTCGAAGGCCTCCTTGCGCTCGCTCACGTGCCCCGCGCGCATCAGGGCCTCGGCGATGTGCGGGCGTCCGAGGGGGGCGCCCGCCGCGCCGTCGAGGACGTCCTGCCAGTCGAGCGTCACGCCCATGTCGTTCAGGCGGTCCACCATCTCCCTCGCGCGCTCCACGCGCTTCTCGCCGAAGCCCGCGATGAGGCCGGCGAGGGGCTCGGGGGCCTGATCGGGGAAGTACCCCAGCAAGTGCATGCTGCCGTGCGGAACCTTGATCGACAGTTCGATTCCGGGGATCACCGTCACGCCGATGGCACGGCCCGCCTCCTCGGCCTCGACGACCCCGGCCATGGTGTCGTGGTCGGTGATCGCCACCACGTCGACGCCGCGCGTCGCCGCGTACTCCACGAGATCGACGGGGTCGTGTGACCCATCGGAGCGATTCGTGTGGAGGTGGAGGTCGTGCGCCATTCGGCGGCGACGGTACCATCGCCTGGGCATGGCACGTATTCGACGCGACACGAGCGCGGACGCCTCCACGGTGTACTCGAGCGGCCCGGACGGCACGCGCGGGGTGCCGTCGCCTGATCCCGCGCCGACGCAGGCCGGACGTTCGGCGGGGAGCGCCGACGGGATCGTTCGGGTGTCGCGGACGAAGGCCGGGCGCAAGGGCAAGACCGTGACCCTGGTCACGGGGCTCCCACCCGCCGAACTGCGCGACATCGCCCGCGAGCTCAAGCGCCTGTGCGGCTCGGGTGGAGCGGTGAAGGACGGCGTGGTGGAGGTGCAGGGCGACCACCGGGACGCGGTCGCGGCCCATCTCGGAGCGCGCTACCGCGTCACGATCGCCGGAGGGTAGGTCCGCCCGGCACGCAGGGCGAGGCGCCTCAGGCGCGCCACGGCATGACCACGGCGCCGACTACGCGCGCTCGATCGCGAGCCGGCGGCCGGTCGCCCTGCGGAAGACGTCGGCCTCCTGGCGCGCGGACCACATGGCCACATCGACGTCGCCATGGGCCCGGAGCCACAGGGTCACGAGGTCACCGGCGATTGCGCAGTCAACGCCGGTGATGGCCCGCGCCCGGCCCACCTCCAGCTGCTCCGCGATGCGCAGGAATGCCGCCAGGCGCAGGATGCGCTCCTCGTCGCGGCCCTTGAGCAGTGCGCTGAGCGGCCCCGGCGGTTGGACCCGCTTTCGGTGACCACGGACCAACTGCGCGATGATCACGAGCTCACGATGGCGGAAGCCCGGAAGGCCGGCGTTCAGCACGAGGTAGTGCCCGTGCTTGTGGTGATCGTTGTAGTCCACGAGGGTGCCGACGTCGTGGAGGAGGGCGGCGGCCCAGAGCCACTCGCGCTCGCGCGGGTCGCCGTCATGCACGCCGAGGCGGGCAAGGCCGTCGAAGATGTCCAGTGCCAGGCGCGCGACCTGCTCGCAGTGCGCGCGGTCATACCCGTACACCTCGGCGAGATCGCGCACGCTCGTGGCCCGTACGTCGTCCACGAGCGGTGGGTCTGCGGGCGCGAGGTAGTCCTCCCAGAAGACACCCCAGCGAAGGCCCTCCGCGCATACCTCGACGCGGTCGACATCTGCGGCCTGCATGAGGGCGTCCAGCACCACCGCGCCGGCGAGCATGATGTCGGCGCGGTCCGCCTTGAGGCCGGGAATCCGCCGACGTTCCGCGCGGCGCACGCTCGTCATGCGCGTGATGAGCTCGCCCAGCGCCTCCCGGCCCAGCAGGTATCCATGAACCTCGCCGAGGGGGTAGCCCACCGCCTTCTGGGCCATGGTCGCGAGCGTCCGGACCGCGCCCCCCATCGCCACGAGGCGATTCGCCTCGCTGATCCACGGCTCGAGGTGGAACACGTCGAGCGCGTGCCGCTTCACGGCGCGGACGTCGTCGCGCGTCTGCACGGCGGCGGCCATGAACGCGTCGGTCATCCGCACGGCGCCCAGTGGGCGGCTGACCGATCGGGTGAGCCGGCGGTCCTCCACCTGGCCCACCTGGATGCTCCCCCCGCCGAGCTCCGCGATCAGTCCGTCCGTGAGGGTGGTGCCGTTGACCGCGCCGAGGTACCCGTAGCGGGCCTCCTCATCACCCGAGATGATCCGGGCGGGCAGCCCGGCGTCGATGATCGCCTGCAGCACCTCGTCACCGTTCGGGGCGTCGCGGATGGCGCTGGTCGCAACCGCGCGGACCTCATCGATGTCCGATCCCTCGCAGAACCCGGTGAAGAGCCGGGCAACCCGGGCGGCACGCGCGGCAGCCGTCGCCGGGATGGCCTCGCCCGGTGGCGTCCCCTCGGTCAGGCGAACGACCTCGCGCACCTCATCCACGAGCCGGAAGGGTCCGCCCGGCCGGTATTCGAACACCACGAGGCGGAAGGTGTTGGAGCCGAGGTCGACCACGGCGAGGCGCCGGGCATCGCCTGCCGGCGCGTCGGGGCGCGCTACCCTAGAGCCCATGGCGACCGGTCCTCTTGATCCCCCGTCCGTTGGTGATTCGGGCGATGCGCTGGCGCCGATCGCCCCGCGCCATCTCGCGTGGCCGGAGCACTTCGACGCCGCCGCGGACGTCGAGGACGCGTGGCAGCGGGTGCTCGCCGCGCGTACGGAGGACGAGCGCGCGGTCCTGCTGCGAGCCGATGCGTTCGCGCGCGAGCGCCACGAGGGCCAGACGCGGCGTGGGAGCGACACCCCGTACTGGCTCCATCCGGTGCGGGTGGCGGTCGGCCTCACCCAGTGGGGCGTGACCGATGGCGACGTGCTCGCCGCCGCGCTCCTGCACGACGTCGTGGAGGACACCGTCACCACGCCGGAGGAAATCCGCACCGGCTTCGGGGCGCGCACCGCCGACCTCGTGGTGTGGCTGACCGCCCCGGATGCCCGCGTGGCGGGGGATGCCGTGCGCGACTACTACGGTCGGCTTCTCGTCCAGGGGCCGCCAGATGCGCACCTGATCAAGATCGCAGATCGCTCGGACAACCTGCGCAGCATCCAGGCCCTCGTGATGCGCACCGGCAGCCGCCACCGTCGGTGGGCAGGGACCTACCTTCATCGCACTCAGTGGCAGGTGCTCCCGCTGGTCGCCGAGGCGCCGTCATCGGCCCGCGTCGCGCTGGTCACTGCGATGGCCGATCTGGCGCCGCTCGTGGATCCTCACGGCTTCACCGAGCCCTAACACGACCGCCACGCGCCGGTCGCACGGGCGGGAGTTGGATGCACCGTAGATGAGGTGGGTAGCAGCACATCTACAGGAGGCGACCATGGGCACCGTCATCGAATTGAGGAGCAGGGAGGTGGTCGACATGGATCATGTCGCCGCACTCCTCGACCGACTGGAGTGGAGGCTCGACGAGCCGTGCTCCGTTGTCGGCTGCTCCCACGATGGGGGGTCCTGCGTGACCGACGGGGAGCCGGTGCTCCCCGAGGCCGCCTAGACCTCCTGCAGGTCCGGGGGGCGTCGCGCGCCGGGACAGGGCTCCGTCCCAGGCGCAGGCGCCCCCCGCGGCATTTCAGGGACCGGTCACTCGTGGCCGGGGAGCGAGATCTCCGCAAGGAACGGCGACTCGGACAGCGGTGCAAGGCCCAGGCGGCCGGCCGCGAGGTCGATCAATGCATCGCCGGCCACCTCCCGCCGCCAGCCACGCCCGAGGGGGAGTGCCTCGAGGGGCTCATCCATGAGGACGGCCGCCAGGAAGGCGTCGACGTCATCGCGCGTCGCGACGAGGGTCGGCGCGAGCTCGACGGCCGCTGAGCGCGCCGTGAGCAGTATCTGTGCAAGGGGGGTGAGTGTGTCGAGGCGCGCCTGCACCTTTGCCGGCGGCGGTGGCCCGAGGGCGATGGGCGGGTCGTGTGCACCCTCGTCCATCGCCCTGATGAGCGCTGCGGCCTCGCTCTCGCGCATCGCCGACGGGACCCCGCGCTCGTCGAGGAGGGCCCCGGGGCTCGTCGGCCTGCGCCGTGCGACCTCGATGAGTGTCCGGTCGGGCAGAAGCCATCCCACCGGTCGGTCACGGCGTCGCGCCTCGGTCTCGCGCCATGCGGCGGCCCTGCGCAGGACCGCGCGCTCTGCTGGCTGGAGGCGCCCCTGCCCCTTGACCTTCCTCCACGCCTCGAGCGGATCCGGGGCCACGCGCGCCGACGGACCGTAGCGGCGCTCATGCTCCTCGAGCACCCACTCGCGACGCCCGAGCGCGGTCGCGCGCCTCATGAGCTCGTCAACCATGGCGAACAGGTGGGCCACGTCGGTCGCCGCGTACTCCAGCTGCGCCCGTGTGAGCGGACGCCGCGACCAGTCTGAGTACCCCTCGGTCTTGGGCACCCGGATGTCCAGGACCCTCTGCAGCAGGGCGCCCAGGCTCTGCCCGGCGCCCAGGCCCACGAAGCCCGCGATCAACTGGGAGTCGAGCAGCCGCGAGGGGCGCACGTCGAATCCCAGAGCGAACAGTGTGAGGTCCGCGCTCGGCGCGTGCATCACGACCTCGACATCGGGGTCGGCGAGCAGTTCCGCAACCGCGTTGAGGGCCCCGCCCTCGATGGGGTCGACGAGGGCGATCTCATCGGGCGTCGCGACCTGGGCGAGGCAGGGGATCGGTGCATAGGTGCGCTCCCACAGGAACTCGACATCCAGCGCCATGCGCCCGTGGCCCCGCACGCGGCCGGCGAGGTCGGTGACCTCCTCGGGCGTGACGAGCATGCTCGTCTGATCGCTCACTGTGCCTAACATTAGGCGCAGTGCAGGTAACGGGACTGACAAAGGCGTTCGGTCCGCGCACTCTCTTCGCCAATGTCTCGTTCCGGATCGGTCCTGGTGACCGCCTGGCCGTGGCGGGGCGAAATGGCGCGGGCAAGACCACTCTTCTGCGGATCCTCGCGGGAATAGACGAGGCCGACTCCGGGTCGGTGTCCATCCCTCGCGGTGAGCGCGTGGCCCTGCATGACCAGCGGCCAGACGCCCGGGCGGCCGGCAGCGTGCGCGAATACGTCGAGCAGGGCCTCGCCCACGCCCGTGATGCGGAGGAGCGCATGGCCGCGCTCGAGGCCCGCATGTCGAGCGGCGACCATGGGCCCGCGACCATGAGGGACTACGACCGCGCGCAGACCGACCTCGAGGCTGCCGGCGGGTACCACTGGCGTGCGTGGGTGGAGCGCGTGACGCGCGGCCTCGGGTTGACCGACGCGCATCTGGATCGCCCCCTCACGAGCCTGTCCGGGGGAGAGCTCACGCGTGCCTCCCTCGCGCGGGCACTTGCCGGCCGGCCCCAGGTGCTGCTCCTCGATGAGCCCACCAACCACCTCGACCTGGAGGCGATGGAGTGGCTCGAGGGGATCGTGCGGGACATCGGTGCCGCCGTGGTGATCGTCTCGCACGATCGCTGGTTCCTCGAGTCGACCGCGACCTCGGTGCTCGAGATCGCCGATGGGCGGGCCACGCACTGGCCGATGGGATACTCCGCATTCCGGCGGGCACGCGCAGAGGAGGATGCGCAGCAGGCGGCCATTGCCGAGAAGCGCCGCGCGGAGATCGAGCGACTCGACCGGTTCATCACCCGCTGGCGCGCGGGGACGAAGGCCAAGCAGGCCCGATCGCGTGCGCGCCGGCGCGACCGGATCGAACCTGTCGCCGCACCGACACGCGAGAAGTCCCTGTCGTTCGGGTTTCCAAAGACCGACCGACCAGGCCGCGTGGTGCTCGAGGCGGACGGGCTCTCCGTGGAGGTCGCGGGCCGATCGCTCGTGCATGAGGCGGGCTTCACGATCGAGCGGGGCCAGCGCGTCGCCGTCGTCGGGCCGAACGGGGCAGGGAAGACCACGACGGTCGAGACCCTGCTCGGGCGCCGCGAGGCCGCATCCGGACGGGTGAGCATGGGACACAAGGTGATGCCGTCGTACTTCACGCAGCACGCGCGCGAGTACGACGGCAGCAGGAGCCTCGCCGAGACGGTCAAGGCGGGCAGCGCGCTCACCGAGACGGAGGCACGCACGCTGCTCGGGCGCTTCCTGTTCAGCGGCGAGATGGCCGATCGCCTCGTGGAGGATCTCTCCGGTGGTGAGCGCCGCCGCCTCGGGCTCGTGGAGCTTGTCGCGGAGGGCGGGAACCTCCTGGTCCTCGATGAGCCCACGAACCATCTGGACGTCGAGAGCCGCGAGGCGCTCGAGGATGCACTCCTGGCCTATGACGGAACGGTCATCCTGGTGTCGCACGACCGCGCCCTGATCGATGCCGTGGCCACGCACACCCTGTCGCTCGAGCAGGGGACCGCCTCGATGCGCGCGGGCGGCTACGGGGATCTGCTGGCGCTTCGCCAGATGGCTGCTGACGAGGACTCTGCGGACGGTGCCACCGGTGGTGGGCCGGGGTCGGCAGCAGGTGACCCGGCCCCGGGGGCGGGGCGATCTGTGTCGCGCCGCGCGCGCGCGGCGGCCCGGGAGAGCGGGAGCGGCGCCGACGCACGCACGCCGCGCCGCTCGAATGGCCGTCTCGCGCGGGAGGTGAGCAAGATCGAGGCGCGCATCGCCGGCATCGAGGCGGACATCGCCGCAGTCGAGGCCGAGGTCGCCGAGGCGGGTGCGACCGGAGACGTCGAGGCAGTGACGCGGCTTGGTGAGCGCCATCGCGCATTGCAGGAGGACCTCTCATACGCCATGGCGGAGTGGGAGGATCGTGCGGCGCTCCTGGTGGACGGGTCGTGAACGACGGCGGGTTCAGCGACGAGGTGTACGGACGCCTGGTCGAGGTCTGCACGGCTGTTCAGGTGCTGGCAGGCGAGGAGCTTCCCCAGGCCACGATCCGGGGGCACATCGGGGTCGTGGCGGTAGGACGACTCGCCGTGGTGGTGGACGCCGAGGCGGGGCGCAGTCGCACCATCGCGCTGCTGCAGGAGGGTGACGCCCTCGCCCTGACGGATGGCGGCTGGCCCGGGGCACCCGGGGCACGGGTGCGCGCGGTGACGGATGCCGAGCTGCTGGTCCTCAGCGAGTCGCTCGACGACGTGCTCTTCTCGGACCCGGCGCTCGCGGCATGGATCATCCGGGCACTCGCCTTCGCCGTCGCGGACCGCGAGCTGTCGGCGGCGATCGCGCTCGAGCCGCGCCTCGAGCGTCGGCTGATCCTCAAGTTGCGGCAACTCGCTGAACGGTGGGGGAAGGTGACGCCGGAGGGCATCCGGCTCGACCTCAGGGTGACCCACCAGGAGCTCGGTGACATGGTCGGCGCCGCGCGTGAGTCGATCACCGTGGCCCTCGGTCGCCTGCAGGAGCAGGGCGAGATCAGCGTGCGGCGTCGCACGGTGATCCTTCGCCAGATGGAGGACTAGCCGGCGGTCGCGACCGAGAGGGCGTACCGCCCGAGGGAATCCTCATGCCAGGCCGTGAGGGCGAGGCCGGCGTCCTCGTACATCGCGCGCACCCCCGCGGGCGTGAACTTGCACGAGATCTCAGTGCGGATCGTGGACCCGGCCTCGATCGGCAGCACCACCCCAAGGCCGGCGATGCTCCAGTCGATGTCACGCCGGGCGCGCAGGTGCATCTCGACGCGTGAAGCGCGGGCATTCCACCGCGCGACGTGGGCGAACTGCTCGGGGTCGGCGTCACCGGCGTAGGCGGCGTTGATGTGCCGGACGATGTTGCGGTTGAACGCCGCCGTGACGCCACGCGCGTCGTCGTAGGCCCGCACGAGCACCTCGGGGTCGTGCGCGAGGTCCGTGCCCATCAGCAGGCAGTCCCCCGGCCGCATCAGCCGTGCAAGGCGGCGCATCATCGTGCGGCGACGCGGCGGATCGAGGTTGCCGATCGTGCCTCCGAGGAATGCCACCATGCGCCGGCCGTCCTGCCGGGGCCGCGGGATGCGCGAGAGGTGCCGGCCGAAGTCGCCGGCCACGCCATGGACACGGGTGCCGGGGTATGCCGCGGCGATGTCGGCGGCACTCGCGGCGATCGCGCCCGGGCTGACGTCGAAGGGGATGAAGCGCCTCAGGGTTCCCGCCCCCTCCATCGCATCAAGGATCACGCGCGTCTTGCGCGCCGCGCCGGATCCGATCTCGACGAGTTCGGCCACGCCGTGCGCCCGCACGATCTCCGGGGCGTGGTCCTCGAGGAGCGCCTGCTCGGTGCGTGTCTGGTAGTACTCATCGAGGTCGGTGATGCGCACGAACAGGTCGCATCCGGCATCGTCGTAGAACCACCGCGCGGGGATCCATGGGCGCCGCGCGGTGAGCGCCCGGCGAAGTTCATCGGCGACTGCCGCCTCTCCACCAGCGCCGATATGGCAGTCCAGTCGCCAGGGCAGTGGGGTGGCAACGCGTGTCGCGACGCTCTCCGAGGGAGTTGCGCCGCTGCTCATGCGGTATCCCACGCGAGGCGCACGCCCGAGAAGATCTGCCGGCGCTCGGGGAGGTCCCAGTTGCGGAAGGTGGCGCGCGCGGCCACCGACTGGGTTGCCCATGAGCCACCGCGCAGGACCCTGTAGCCCGCACGGAAGAAGGGCTCTGCATATTCGGGGTACGGGAAGGGGCGGAAGCCGGGGTAGGCATCGAACTCGGTGCTCGTCCACTCCCACACGTCGCCCACCATGTGGGCGCATCCGCTCGGCGCGACGCCGTCCGGGTAGGCGCCGACCCGTGAGGGGCGGAAGGCGACCTGGCCGAGGTTCGCCCGCCCATCGTGGCTCGCCGCACCCCATGGAGCCCAGGCATCGTCGGCGCGGGCCGGATCATGCCGCGCGGCGAACTCCCACTCATGCTCCGTGGGCAGCCGCGCTCCCGCCCATCGCGCGTGGGCCTCGGCCTCATGGAACGAGATGTGGCAGAGGATCTCGGCGGGATCGACGGCCTCGGTGCACCCGAACCAGGTGCGCGTCCAGCCGCCCGCGCCGTCGGGCTGCCAGTGGAGGGGGGCCTCCACGTCCTGGCTCACGCGCCATGCCCAGCCCTCCGCGCTCCAGAACCGTGCATCTGCGTATCCGCCGTCGCGGATGAACTCGAGGTGGCGTCCGATGGTCACGGGAGCGCGGTCCATGCGAAACGGCGCAACCGACCGGTGGTGGACCGGCCCCTCGCAGTCGAGGGCGCCGCCGCTGGAGCACCCCATCACCAGCGTGCCGCCCTCGATGTCCACGGGATCGGGGGTGCAGGAGCCCGTCGTTCCCGGGGGGAGGGCACCGGCGCAGGGCGAGTATGTCCCGGCCGGCATGAGTTGCAGGGTCTGCAGGAGCGTCTCGTCGTGCTGGGCCTCGTGCTGGGCGACCATGTCCCACACGAACCCGTCGGCCGTGAGAGGGGGGCCTGATGGAGAGAGGTCGGCGCCCTGGAGCACCGCGAGCGCACGGATGCGCACGGCGTCCATGTAGTCGCGTGACTCCGCACCATCGAGGATGCGGATGTCGCCGCGCACGGCCCGAGGGGTCTCGAAGGCGTCGTAGGTGGCCTGGAGGTCGGGATGCAGGGGCGCGTCATCGGAGAGGTGCGTGACGAGCCAGAGTTCCTCGTACGCCGCGATATGGGCCAGGTCCCAGGCCGGCGGGCTCATGATGGGGTCAGGGGTGCGACCCACCCAGTCCGGGTCGAGCGGGTCGATAAGCGCGAGGGTGCGGTCCCGCACGGCGTGAAGGCGTTCCGCGAGCTGGTCTGCCGATGCCATGGCACAAGATTGCCGGACGCAGGACCGGATCGGGGCGCGGCGCGGCAGCGCCCGGTGTCCTTTGTGAGGCCGCTTACGATCGCGCAGGCGCCCCGTGCGGACTCGCGTCGCACGAGGTGCCTGCGCCATGCGGTCCGCGGCGAACGCCGCCGCCGCCGCCGTGCTGCCTACTCCGTGGAGAGGTTCGGGTCAGCCTGCTGGGTGACCGGGTGGATCGCGATGAAGTGATCCTCCGGCGCGTCCATGAGGGACCCGACCCGGGCCGCCTCCTCCTCCTGCCCCGACGCGGCGAGCGCAGCGCAGTAGGACGTGAGGAGCTCGGTGACGTTGTAGGCGTCCTCGGACTCGGGCTCGAAGGACACGATGCTCACCTTGGCGGCCTTCGACAGGCGCCTCCGGATCGCGGCTTCATCGAGGTTCCACGCGTCCTCCTGTCGCACATAGACGACGCCGCCCGTCATGCCCGAGCAGAGCCAGGGACCGGGGTCGCCCAGCACCACGGCGCGCCCGCCCGTCATGTACTCGAATGCGAAGCCCTTGCAGTTCGCGCGGGCGCCGAGCGCGCCGATGCGGTCGTCAATGGGGCCCTGCGGCTCGCCCCCGAGGACCATGTCGGCGCCCGACAGCCGGATGCCCGCCCGCGCATCGGCATCGCCCTGGATGAGGAAGAGCCCGCGCTGGGCGCCGTATGCGAATGACTTGCCGACGTGTCCGCCGACCCACTCGCCGGAGTCCGACAGTGCCTTGAGCACCTGCACCTCGCCGCCGAGCGAGCACTTGCCGACGCCGTCCTGCGCGCCGCCAGCCACCCGGATGCGCACGCCCTCGACGTTGAACGCCGCCAGGCCCGATCCCGTTGCGGCGCCGTCGGTGAACTGGAGGTCCACGAGCGTGCCTGCGTGCCCTTCGGGCGCGGTGCGCGCCACCTGCGCGCTCAGCTCATGCGGCGTGTGCAGGCCGGTGCGGGCGCGGGCGATCACGCCGGCGAGGTCCGTTCCGAGGTTCCTGTCGCGGGCGGTCAGCTCGCTCTCCTCGACGGCCAGCACGGTGGCGGCCTCGAGCGCCTCCTGGGCCGCGTCGGGCGCGCGGTGCGGCGGCGGGGGCGTGAACGGACGGAAGTACCGCTCGCCCTCGTCCGGGCCACCGATCACGCCGTGGTGGGTCGGGGTGAGCAGGCCATCCAGGTCCATCTCCGCGTGGTGGGTGATCTGCGCAAGGCGATCGGCCTGGCCCACGAGGTCCTGGACGTTGGCGATGCCCATCTCGCCGGCGATTCGGCGCATTGCCTCACCCATCTCGGTGAAGTAGCGCATGAGCGCCTCGACGGCGGGCTCGTACTCCCGGGGCACGAAGCGCTTGAGGCCGCGGTGCTCCGCCTCCTCCTCGTCGAGCTGGGTCGCGATGCCGACGTGGCAGGTGTCCAGCTGGCAGCCGCGGCAGATCGTGCAGCCGATGGCGACCATCGAGGCCGTGCCGTAGCCGAGGCGGTTCGCGCCGAGGCAGATGAGCTTGATGGCGTCGGCCGCCGTGCGCAGCCCGCCATCCGCCCAGATCTCGACGCGGTCGCGGATGCCGGCCTCGACCAGCGCGTGGTGGGCGAGCACGGTGCCGATTTCGCAGGGCAGGCCTGCGCGCCGGAGCGCGTGGAGGCGGGCGGCACCGGTGCCGCCGTCGAAGCCCGAGAGCGTGAGGACGTCCGCACCCGCCTTGGCGATGCCGACTGCGATGGTGCCCACGCCCGGCACGACCGGCACCTTGACGATGACCTTCGCGTACGGGTTCGACGTCTTGAGCTCGTCGATGAGCTGCGCGAGGTCCTCGATCGAGTACAGGTCGTGGTTGTTCGACGGACTGATCAGGTCGGACCCCACCGTGGCGTTGCGCGCAGCGGCGATGGCCTCGGTGACCTTTGATCCGGGCAGGTGCCCGCCCTCGCCGGGCTTGGCGCCCTGGCCGATCTTGATCTCGATCCACTCGCAGGCGTTCATGAGCAGCGACGACACCCCGAACCTGCCGGACGCGATCTGCACGCCACGGTTCTTGGGGTACTTGCCGTACATGTCGCGGATCTCGCCGCCCTCGCCGTTCATGCAGAGCATGTTCGCCCGGTAGGCCGCCTCGGCGTATGCCCGGAACGGGGTCTCGCCCTGGCTGCCGAAGGACATCGATGAGATCACGAAGGGGAGGTCCTGATCGCCGACGCCACTGGACACGCCCGAAGCGGGGAGGCGATCGGCGTCGGGTGCCAACTGGATGCCGATCGCGTGGCGGAGCGCCACCGGCTGCTCGTCCTCGAGCGCCTGGCAGGTCTCCGCGAACTCGTCGTAGCCGCGCTCTGAGTTGGCTACGCGCGCGAGCGCCTTCCACACCTTCGGGTACATGCGCGGCAGCTTGACCTTGCCCGGGCTTTCCTCGCCGGCGCGGATCATGCGCCCCTGCTCGGCCAGCACGTCGAGGCGGGCGAAGTCAAGACCGCGGCCCTCCGAGGCGCAGAAGCCGGGAATTCCCAGGCGGTCAAGCACTTCCGGGGCGACGCCAATCGCGGAGACGAGGCGTCCGTACCCGCGGATCTCATGGATGCCGAGTGTCGAGAGGACCTTCTCCATGCCCTTCTGCAGGCCCTCGAGCAGGCGGCCGGCGGCGGCCTCCGGCTCCGGGGAGCCGTCCACGGCCTGCTCGAGCATGGCGTAGGGGCACAGGGCATCGGCGCCGAAGCCGACGGCGACCATGACGTCGTGGACGTTCCGGATCCCCGCGGCCTTCAGCACGATGCTGACGCGGCGGCGCAGTGCGACGCCATCGGCGTCGTGCGCCTCGCGGAGCACCTTGTCGACAGCCGCAACGGCCAGGTGCGGGTCCATGACGCGCTCCTGCGCGGTGGCGAGGCGGTCCTCGAGGACGAGGATCTCGGCACCGGCGGTGACGGCGTCGACCGCGCGCTCGCACAGCAGGTCCACGTGGTCGCGCGTGGTGGCGTCTGCGGGGAAGTGCAGGGGCAGGCGCGCGTAGCGGTCGCCCCAGGCGCCGACGACATCCTCCATCACTGCCACGCCCTGGCCGGCCGCCACGCGGCGAAGCTCGGGCAGGCTCACCTCGACCCCGGGGCGCATGGCGCCGAGGATGACGGGCATGCGCAGCTCACAGCGCTGCGGCGGGGTGGGCTCCACGCCCTCGATGGGCGGGCGGCGTCCGAGCACGACGCGCGTCGAGAAGTGCTCGACCTCGCGCTCCCGGTCGATGGCCGGGTTGGTCACCACCGCGACCGTCTCCTGCAGGAAGTCCGACACGGGAAGGGGTACGGGCGAGAGCGGACCGAGCGGGCCATCCCAGCCGAGGGACCCAATGGGCTCGGCTCCACGGTCGGCGTGGAACTGCACCTGCTGCTTGTCGCTGTCGATCCACCCGGCCGAGGCGAGGAGTGCGTCGAGGGGAACGTCTGCGCCCTCATCGTGGTGGGGGATGTCCGCGCCATCGCGCACGGGCTCGAGTCCACCTGCAAGGCGGGCCCGTGCCTCGGCCCCCGGAAGACCGCCGCGCGCGCTGGCACGGACATGGACCTCGCGCTGCACCTCCGGGTAGGAGAGGACCTGCGGAACGCCCGCCTCGTCGGCGATGAGGGCGATCTTCTCGCCCGGCGCGAGGGGGCGGGGGTCAGCCGTCAGCTCGTGCACCGGCACGATGCCGGGCTCTGACGATGCGACGTAGATGTCGTCGGTCTCGACCCACCACAGCGGGCGCAGCCCGAGGGCGTCGACCGAGAACACCATCTCGTCGTACGCGCGCGCCGCAAGGGCGACGGGTCCCTGGGCATAGGGACCCCACGCCTCGCGGTAGTGCACGTAGAGGTCCTGCAGGTCGGCGGGCAGGCGGTGCACCTCGCCGAGGATGGGCGGCAGCGCGAACTCCACGGCCTCGATGAGCGAGAGCCCCTTCTCGAAGATCAGGCCCTCGAGCAGGCGGTTGAGGTCCTGCGAGTCCGATCCGTCGCGCGTGACCGGGAGGCCCAGCTGGCGGCACTGCTCACGCAACTGCGCGATGGTGTTGATCTCGCCGTTGTGGCCGAGGATCGCGAAGGGCTGGACCCTGCTGAAGGTCGGATAGGTGTTCGTGGAGTAGCGGTTATGCGCGATGACGCGCGCCGAGCCGAACGACGGATCGGCGAGTTCGGGGAAGAACGCCGGCAGCACCATCGGCTGGCCGAGCACCTTGTACACGCAGTCGTTGGCGGAGAACGAGGCCACGTGGCACGTGAGCTCCTGCTCGATCGCGACCATGGCGCGGTAGCAGTCGCGTGATGCGGTGTCGGCGTCACCGGCCGTGAGCGCGAGCTGCCAGAAGACGGGTGGGTTCTCCGCGGCGCGCGGGCCGAGCGCCGAGTGGTCGATCTCGCCCTCGCGGCTGATGAGCACCTCGAAGCCGTGCAGGCGAGCGATGTCGATCAGCCGGGGCAGCTCGTCGTCCGCCTCCGCGGTCCCCTCGAAGAACACGTGCGCCACCACGAACCGCCGGTCGTGCGCCGCCGCGGGGTCAAGCCCCTCCGCCGCCAGGCGTGCAGCCCAGAGGGGGCGTGGGATGTCGACCTGGAGGCCGGAGCCGTCGCCCTCGCCGTCCACGCTACCCGCCCGGTGCACCATCATGTCGAGGCCCAGCAGCGCGCGCTCGATGATGTCGCGGCTCGGCGCGCCGTCGCGGGTGGCGAAGGCGGCGAGTGCGCAGGCGTCATGCTCCGTCAGCTCGGGGAGTCCCGGCGGTGGCGTGTGGGCAAACGGCGCAGGCGTCGTCAAGGAGAGCCTCTCGTGTGGCGAACAATCGACCGGCCGCGCACGGGCGGTCGCGCACGGGCGGAACGGGTAGTGAAGCCGTCGCGCTGCCCCCTGTCAACGGGCCGCATGACCCGGCATGCGTGCACCGATCGGCCTATCGCACGGCAGAAAGCGGGATACCATGGTTTCGCGTGGCAGAGCCGATCGCCGATACCGGGACCGCTGAGGCCCGATGCCGCTGGCATCCGGACCGCGAGACCCTTATTTCGTGCTCCACCTGCGGCACGCCGATCTGCCCGGATTGCGCGCGCGTTGCGGCCGTGGGCATGAAGTGCCCTGACTGCGCGGGCGGGCCGCGCCCCGGGTCGGTTGCGAGTCGCACACGTCGACTTGACCTCGGGATGCGCACCGGCGGCGCGCCGCTCACGGTGGGGCTCATCGCGCTGTGCGTGGCGATCGCGATCGTCACGCTCGCGCAGGGAGTGGGCATCTCCGGTGCCAACAGCGGCATCGCCGTTGACCTCGGGCTCTACGGCCCATTCGTGGCCGACGGGCAGTGGTACAGGATCATCACGTCCGCGTTCGTCCACGCGGGGCTGATCCACCTGCTGTTCAACATGATCGTCCTGTGGTGGCTCGGGGGTGCGCTGGAGCGCTATGCCGGCACGCTCAGGTTCGGCGCCATCTACCTGTCGAGCGTCGTCTGGGGCGCTGCCGGCGCCCTGCTCCTCGCACCCGACGCCCTCACGGTCGGCGCCTCCGGAGGGATCTACGGGCTCATGGCCGCCCTGCTGGTCCTCGAGCGCCAGCAGGGCATCGCCCTCCTGGGCTCGAGCGTCGGGATCTTCCTCCTGCTGAACCTCGCCATCACGTTCGTCATCCCCGGGATATCCATCGGGGGGCATCTCGGGGGCCTCGTCGGGGGCTTCCTCGCCGCGATCGCGCTGTCCGCATTCGGCCGCGGCCACATGGCCTACGGGAGGATGGCGCCGGCCGTGATCGGCGGCATGATCGCCGTCATCGTGGGCGGGTTCGCCATCGCCGTGCTCGTGGCGTAACCCCTACGCGGGGGCGAGTAGTCGATGCGCCTGCTCGATGAGCGCGGCGGTGAGGGCGACCGCCGCATCGATGTCGTCGGGGTGGCACGCCTCCACGCTCGTATGCACGTAGCGCGTGGGGATCGAGATGCAGCCGGCGATCGCGCCGCGACCTGAAAGCTGCAGGCTGGCCGTATCGGTGCCGCCCTTGTTCGACACGTGGAGCTGGTGGGGGATGTCGCGCTCCTCGGCGAGCGCGATGAGGAGATCGACCAGTCCGCGGTGCCCGATGGCGCTGGCGTCCATCACGCGGATCGCCGCGCCCTCTCCGAGGCGCGTGGAAGGACCACTGGATGGGGTGCCGGGACCGTCGTCGGCCGGGCACGTGTCGATGGCCACCGCGATGTCCGGCGCGATCCGGTGCGCGGCGGTGCGCGCGCCGCGCAAACCCACCTCTTCCTGGGCCGTGGCCGTCGCATGGACCTCCATGGGCGAGGGCCCTGCGGCACGTAGCCCCTCGAGCATCACGTAGACGCCCACCCGGTCGTCGAGTGCCTTGCCGGAGACCAGGTCGCCCACCTCCGCGAGGTCGCGCACGCGGCTGGCGACGTCGCCCGCCCGGACGAGTTCCTGCGCCTGCTCGCCCGGCAGGCCGAGGTCGATCGTGAGGTCCTCCATCTTCGGCGCCTTGCTTCGGGCGGCCTCATCCAGGAGGTGCACGGGGGTGCTGCCGACGATGCCGACCAGGTCACGTCGCCCGTGCACCAGCACGCGCTGGCCGACCAGGGTGCGGGCATCCCAGCCGCCGAGGGGGATGAACTTCACGAAGCCACGATCATCGACGTGCGTGACCATGAGGCCGATCTCGTCCATGTGGGCGGCGAGCATGAGGCGGCCCGCGGCCTCGCCATCGGGTGCGCGGACCCCGTCGATGCACCCCATCGCGAGGTCGTCCACGCGGTCGGCCACTGCCGCGAGGCGCTCGCGCACGAGGGCGCGCACGCGGTCCTCGGCGCCGGGTGGGCCAGAGGCCTCGCACAACTGGCGAAGGAGCGGGAGATCCATCAGCCGCGTCCGATCAGGAGCGTGCGCCGGCAGGCTGGTCCGCGAAGGGGTCCGTGATGGCCCAGAGCGCGAGGTTCGCCGCCACCAGCGTGACGAGGCCGGGGATGAGCCAGATCCCCCCGCAGGCGAGGAAGCCCCCGCAGCCACCCACGTACAGCAGCGTGGATCCCAGCGCGGGCGAGCGGCGCACCACGATGGCGCCGCCCACGGTCATGAGCGCCATGAGGAATGCCACGGCCCCGGCCCAGCCACCCGAGTGGTAGCTGAACGTGTAGAAGATCCCGCCGAGAGAGAACGCCTCGATGGCGACGAAGGCGGCGAGCACGCTGAGCACGGCACCGATCGCCCCGATGATGGCGCAGATCGGACGAAGTCGTTCCTGCAGGCTGGGCGGTGCGGCGTCGGTCACGCGCAGTCCAGCACGAGCTTCCCGAAGTGCGCGCCGGCCTCCTCGCGCTCGTGCGCGGCGGCGGCCTCGGCGAGCGGCCGCACGCTGTCGATGACCGGAACCCATGACTGGGTGTCCACGGCGGAGAGCAGCTGGCCGAACTCGGCGGGGCTCCCCATTGTGGTGCCGAGGATGCTCACCTGTCCGAGCGTGACGGGCCGGACCATCATCTCCACCTTGGCTCCGCCCGTGCCGCCGAACACCACCACGCGTCCGCCGGGCGCGCAGGAGTCGACGCTGCCGGCCCAGGTGGATCCCACGGAGTCGATCACCGCGTCCACCCCGCCGCCGTTGGCCTCCTTCACGGCGGCGGGCCACTCGTCACCGGCAGTCGCGTAGTTCACGCCGACGTCGGCGCCGAGTGCGGCGGCCTTCTCCAGCTTCTCGTCTGAGGATGAGGTCACCACCACCCTGCACCCCGCGGCCTTTGCCAGATGCAGGGCGAAGGTGGCGACACCGCCTCCGATGCCGATCACCAGGACGGTCTCGCCCGGCTGCACGCGCGCACGGCTGAAGAGCGCGCGCCACGCGGTGAGCCCGGCGAGGGGAAGCGCGGCTGCCTCGTGCCACGAGAGGCGCTCGGGCTTCGGGAATACGTTCTCGGCGGGGATCACGATCTGCTGGGCATACGTGCCCTGGTCGGGCCCCCCAAGGATGCGGAAGCGCGGGCCCGGGAACCGTTGATCGTCGCCCCAGGCGAGGGACGGGAGGATGATGACCTCGTCCCCCTCCGCTGCCCCGGCGACGCCCGCGCCGACGGCGCTCACCACGCCGGCTCCATCCGACCCGGGGGTGAGGGGGAGAGGCACCTTCGCGACTCCCTTGCGCACGAACACATCCCGCCGGTTGAGGGCGGCGGCCTTGAGGTCCACCACGACCTCCCCGGCGCCCGGGGCGAGGTCGGGGACGTCCTCGAGGACGAGGACCTCGGGCCCTCCGGGCTCGTTCATGCGGATCGCCTTCACTGCCACTCCTTCTTCGACCGGCCTGAGTTGCGGAGGTTACCCCGCGGTGAGCCTGGTCAGTCGGACGGTCGGGTGGCGGCGAGCATCGGCTGGATCCCGACGGCCACGCCATCACGCTGCCAGGCGATGGTGGTCGAGCCCGTCGCCCGCCCGAGCGGCTGGCCCGCCGCCACCGGGACGCCCGCGGCGATACCCGGCTCATACGACATCAGCGGACCGAGCCCGACGCGGTCGCGTCCGGGGGCCACGACCCAGAAGCCCACGCCTGCTGCAGCCGCGCGTCCCGCAGCGACGCGCAACGTGCCCGAGATCGGCGCGACGACACGCGCACCCGGCGCCGACGTGATGACCACGGGGCCCTGGCCGGAGGGCTGGTAGGAGACCGGAGATCCCTTGGGGGCGGCGACGGGGAACGCAAAGCCCTCGAGGACTGCGGTCCGCCCGGTGCGCGGGTCGGCGCCATCGGCGATTGTCGATCCGCTGGGCACGGGCGCCTGCCCGCCCCAGACCACGACGACGCCGGGGCCGTCGGTGGGAGTGACCGCGGGGATCACGTGCGGCGTGACCCATGTGTAGTCAGGCGAGGGCGCCGCCGTGGTGCCCGCCGGAGCGCACACCGGCGTCGGGTCCTGCGCGGATGCCTGCACGGGGCGGTATGGATCGCCACCGAGCCGCGCGAGGAACGCGCCGACCCCGGCGGCCCACCCGCCGTTCAGGCCCTGCGGGTCGTTGCTCGCCCCCACGGGTGCCCAGCGGGCGCCGATCTGCGGAAGGGTGACCAGCCCGTCGGCCGCGTAGCGGTTGAGGGTGCTCGCGGCCCGCGCGATGGCGTCCCCAGGCGTGGCGAAGGCGATGTCGGGACCGAGGCCGAACGGGTTGTTGATCTCCTGTGCCGGCCCGTAGGTCATGAGCATCGTCTCCTGCGCGGCGATGGCGACGAGGACGCGCGGGTCGATGTCGTTGGCGATCCCCTCGCGCACGAAGGCGGCGCCCTGGCCGGCGAGTGGGCTCCCGGCCACGGACAGCTGTACGTCAATGGCCTGGGCGTCCGCCTGCGGCGTGCACCGGAGGGTGTTGGCCCACCCCTCGGCCGATCCACCGGACGCCAGGAGGAGGGCGACCCCGCCTGCGACGAGGGCTCCGGAGGCGATGCGGGCGAAGCGTGGCGTCGACACGCCGGGCACGTTAGCCGCGCCACCTGACGGCGGGACGGTTACGGTGGGGGTGTGTCAGACGACGGAAAGCCCAGCCGCGGCGTGGCCATCGGCATGCTCGTGCTCACGGGCATCGCGTTCATCGGGGTGATCGTCGGGCTCGCGATGGGGCAACTCGCAGTGGCCGGGACGGCCGCGGTCGTGCTCGTCGTGCTGTGGTTCCTGCTCCGGTCGATCCAGCGGCGGGGCGGGGACTAAGTCCCCGCGGCGCCGGCCCGGTCCATGCCGTCCGGCGGCGCGCCGTCATCGGAGCGCAGGTCGCCTGCCGCGATGATCCGCCAGATCCCGACCGCGAGGGCGAGGATCATCACCACGAGGCTGGCCATGCACCAGGGGCATATCGCCTCGATGAGGAATAGCTCGGCGTAGAGCAGCCAGAGAGAGAACAGCACGCCGCCGACTCCCGTGATCAGGCCGAGGAGTCTCCCGAGAAAGCCGGGAAGCAGCGCCGACACGAGCATGACGGCGTAGGTGATGAACCCCAGGTAGGAGAGCGATACGCCCGCGATTTGCGCGTAGTCGGAGTTCTGCACGGTGGCGCAGCCCCCGCCGATCACGCATGCAGGCGATCCGCCGCTCAGGCGCTCCCACGACAGGTACCCCGTGATGCCCAGCCCGAGCAGGGCGAGGACGCCCTGCGCGATGCGAAGGCGGAGCAGCGTCAGCTGACGGCCTCGATTGCGCTGTTGACCTCGGAGGACTCCACTGCGCCGGTGATCACCTTGGTGCCGCCGGGGCCGCTGACCACGAAGGTCGGCGTGGCCGACACGCCCGCGGCCGTTCCGCGGTCGCTGGACGCGAACACCGCGTTTGCCGCCGCGTCACCCGTCCTGGCGGTCTTCCAGGCCTCGACGTCGAGGTCAGGCGTCGCCGCAGCGATCCCGGTAAGCACCTCGTCGGTCGCCCATCCTGAGTTCTCCTGACCCTGGTTGGCGTAGAGCACCTCGGTGTAGGCGAAGCCCCTGTCCTGCTGGGCGGCCGCCGCGATGGCGAGGGCCCCGCTCGACGAGTCGGATCCGATGAACGTCAGCGGCTCGATGATCAGTCGGGCGGTTCCATCCTTGACGGGACCGTTGATGATCCCGGGGATGGTCTTCTCGCTCGCGGCCTTGCACACTGGGCACTGGGGGTCGATGAACTCACGCACGGTCACCGGCGCGCCGGGCTTCCCGATGGCGAAGTCGGCCTGCGGGAGCCCCTTGACGAGGGCCGCCACCTCGGTGCCGCCCTTGGTCTCGGCAGGAGAGGATGCGTCTCCAGAGGAGTCGCCACCCGAGACGCTGACCACGATCAGCGCGACGACCACGGCGACCACGATGACCACCGCTCCGCCGATCAACCACCCCTTGCGTGACACCCGGTTGCTCCTCACCGTCGAATAGCGACCCCGCGACCGCGGGTCCTACATATTCGCACGCCTCACGTGATGTCGAACCCCATCTGTTCCGATGCGGTGCCATCCATGGGCGGCGTGGTGGCGTCTGCGGTCGCCGCAGCGTCCTGCGCGAGGCGGTCGGCGCGCTCGTTGAGGTCGTGCCCCGCGTGCCCGCGGACGAGGCGCGGAGTCACGGCATGGTGTCGCGCGAGCTGTGCCAGAAGCCGCTCCCAGAGGTCGCGGTTGGCCACCGGCTTCTTACCGGCGGTCCGCCAGCCGCGCCGCTGCCAGGAACCGAGCCAGTCGTCGCTGATCGCCTTGGCGAGGTACGAGGAGTCGGTGATGAGGTCCACCGTCGACCCGTCGGGTGCGGCGGCAAGGCCCTCGATCGCCGCCATGAGCTCCATGCGGTTATTCGTGCTGGGTGCCTCGGCTCCCGTCAGGACGATCTCCGAGCCGTCCTGCGCGATGATGATGGCCGCCCAGCCGCCGCGCGCGGCGTCCGTGCCATTGCCGGAGCAGGCCCCATCCGTGACCACGGTCACCGGGTGCTGATGGCGGTGCGTCATCTGTGACCAGCATAGAGGCGACCTCGGCACGACTGATGCGACCCCCGTGACAGGAGTGGCCCTACGTTGGCGTCGTGGCCGTACTGGTGCTCGTGATCGCCCTGATCCCTGCGGTGGGATGGGACCTGCGACGCCGGGTGATCCCCGACATCGTGGTGCTGCCGGCTCTCGGGGCGGTGCTCGTGATCGGCGCGGTGGGGGATGCCCCGTGGTGGGCTCCGATGGCGGCGGGTGCGCTGGCGGGCATGCTCCTCCTGGCACCCGCCCTCGTGCGCCCAGGGGGAATGGGCATGGGCGATGTGAAGCTGGGAGCCCTCATCGGCGCGGCGCTCGGCGCGGTGCCGGGCCTTGCCGCCGTTCTCGCCGGCCTCGTCCTTGCCGCGGCATGGGGCTTTGGCCTCGCCGCCAAGCGGCGGGTGCGACCCTCTGCCATCGCGCTGCCGCTCGCGCCGTTCCTGGCCATCGGCGTGATCGTGGTGATCGGTCCGGCGGCCTTCGTACACTCGGCGCATGGAACGGTCGATCGTCACCGTGCTGCGGCCGGCGGGCCCGTACGACCTGCGCCTGTCCGCGGCGGGGGGCGCGGGTGCGACCCGGCGCTGGGAGGGCTCGGTGCTGGCGATCGCGCTGGTCACGCCCGCCGGCCCGGGCCGGGCCGCCGTGCGCCAGCGCCATGACGGCGACCTCGACGCGGCGATCCGCGCACCGGACCTGTGCAGTGCGGTCGACGCCCTGCGGTTCGTCCTCGCACTGGACGAGGACCACGCGGCGTTCCTGCGCATGGCGCGCCGCGATCCGCGCATGGCACCCGTGAGCGTGCGCCGGGCGGGATACCGGCCCGCTCGCCTCGCCACGGTCGCCCACTCGGTCATCGCGGCTGCCTGCGGGCAACTGGTGTCGGGGGGCGAGGCGGCGCGGATGGAGCGCGCGGTGGTGGCCATGGCCTCCACGCGCGGACCCGACGGCCTCGTCGAGCCGCCGTCGTCCGCCGATCTCGCCGGTGTGCAACCTGCGCGGGCCGTTGCGACCGGGCTCGCCGCGCGCCGGGCTGGGGCGATGGTGCGCCTTGCCCGCGGCATGGACCTGGAGCGCCTGCGTGGCGTGTCCACCGGTCGCATGGCCGCGCGCGTCACCCGCGAGCCGTGGCTCGGCCCCTGGAGCGCCGGGATCGTGGGCACGTACGGACTCGGGCGGTTCGATGCGCCGATGGTGGGGGATCTCGGCCTGATGCGCATCGTGGCGGCTGAGACGGGGCGCTGGCCCGACGCTGAGGAGACGCGTGAGCTCGTGGATGGCTACGGGGAGTGGAGCGGCCTGGCCAGCGCCTACCTGCTCATGCATCCGCTTGCGCGCGTGAAGCAGGGGGAGCGGCGCCCGCGGGGAGCGCGGGCACAGCATGCGGCCTGATCAGCCCGCGGTGCGCGCCCGGTGGGGCGGTATGCTGCGAGCCCGATGGCGCTCACCTACCGCACAGCGGGGGAGTCGCACGGCCCGGCCCTGACCACGATCATCGAGGGGCTCCCGGCCGGCCTGCCCCTCACGCCCGATGACATCGACGCCGACCTCGCGCGCCGCCAGCTGGGGTATGGCCGCGGTGGCCGGCAGAAGATCGAGACCGACCGGGTGCAGGTGACCGCGGGGATCCGCCACGGACGGACGCTCGGGAGCCCCGTTGCGCTGATGGTGATGAATCGCGACTTCGCCAACTGGTCCGAGGACCGCATGGCGATCTGGGAGCCGTCGGCCGAGGTGGACCCGATCACGCTTCCCCGTCCCGGTCATGCGGACCTGGCGGGCATGCAGAAGTACGAGACCGACGACCTGCGCAACATCCTGGAGCGCGCCAGCGCCCGGGAGACGGCAGCGCGGGTGGCTGCCGGCGGGGTGGCCAAGGCACTCCTTCGCCGGTATGGGATGGAGGTCCGCAGCCATGTCGTGCAGATCGGCCCGGAGTCCACTCCGGCGCGCGATGACCTTGTGCTGGCGGACTTCGCCGAGGTGGACGCCAGCCCGGTGCGTGCCCTCGACCCTGGCGCATCTGATCGCATGAAGGCGGCCATCAAGGCCGCCGGCCAGGACAGCGACACCCTCGGGGGGATCTTCGAGGTGTGGGTGTTCGACCCGCTTCCGGGGCTCGGCTCGCATGTGAGCGGCGACACGCGCCTGGATGGCCGCATCGGGCAGGCGATGCTCGGCGTGCAGGCCATCAAGGGCGTGGAGATCGGCGCGGGCTTCGAGCTCGGGCGCATCCGCGGCAGCGCAGCTCATGACGAGATCTTCTGGAGCGAGGAGCGCGGTTATCACCGCCGCACGAACCGCTCGGGGGGCCTGGAGGGCGGCATGACGCATGGCGCGCCGATGGTGGTGCGCGCGGCGATGAAGCCCATCGCGACGCTCAGCCGCCCGCTCGCCTCGGTCGACGTGCAGAGCAAGGAGGCCACGTCGGCGTTCAAGGAGCGGTCGGACATCTGCGCGGTCCCGGCGGCCGCCGTGATCGGCGAGGCCGTCATCGCGTTCGTCCTCGCGCAGGCGCTCATCGACAAGTTCGGCGGCGACTCCATCGCCTCACTCGACGCCGCGGTGGACCGCTACCGCGCGGTCCTGGCGCAGTAGCGTGGCCACGGAGCGCTGGATCGCGCTCGCGGGGTATATGGGCGCGGGCAAGAGCACCGTCGGCCGACAGGCCGCAGATCTCCTCGGTGTGCAGTTCCTCGACGTCGACGATCTCATCGTGGCGCACGCCGGCCAGTCGATCCCCGAGATATTCGCCCAACGGGGGGAGCTGTGGTTCCGCCGCACCGAGGAGGACCTCATCCGCGAGAACCTCGCCGCCGACCCCGGCGTGCTCGCGCTTGGCGGGGGCGCGCTCGGGAGCAAGCGCACGCGCGAGTTGCTCGGACGGACCGCGTGGGTCGCGTGGCTGCAGATCGACCCGGCGCTCGCGTGGGACCGCGTGGGGGGCCAGCCGGGGCGCCCGCTTGCGCAGGACCGCGAGCGGTTCATCCGGCGCGCGGCCGAGCGCGAGCACGTGTACCGGGAGGCGGCCGACGTGATCCTCGACGCATCGCGTCCGGCGGATGACGTGGCGCGCGTGCTTGCCGACTGGGCGGAGGGTGACGGCCCCGAGGACCAGGCGGGATGAGCACGACCGCACCCGACCCGGCGATCACGGCCGTGATCGGCGCGCGCGAGGTCCCGGTGTACCTCGGGGCGGGCGCGATCGACCTGATTGGCCCTCTCGTGGCCGGGCGCGGCGAGGGAGACGGCGCGATCGTGGTGGTTGACGACGGCATCGCGTCCGCCGGCGAGCGCGCTGCGGCCTCGTGCCGCGCCGCCGGGCTGCGCGTGCACATCGAGCCGGTTCCCGCGGGGGAGGCCTCGAAGAGCCTGGCCGAGATCGAGCGCCTGAGCCGGGCCTGCGCGCGCGCCGGCATACGCCGCCGGGACACCGTGGTGGCCGTCGGCGGCGGTGTTGTGGGCGACCTCGCCGGATTCCTCGCCGCGTCCTACCAGCGGGGCGTGCGCCTGGTGCAGGCACCCACGACGCTCCTCGCCATGGTGGATTCGTCGCTCGGCGGGAAGACGGGCGTGGACCTCCCCGAGGGCAAGAACTACGTCGGCGCCGTGTACCAGCCCGAGGCAGTCGTGATGGACACGACGGTGCTCTCCACCCTGTCACCCCGGGAGCTGTCGTGCGGCTTCGCCGAGGTCGTGAAGTACGGCCTGCTCGTCGGCGGCGACCTCATGGAGATGGTGGCGGCATGGCCCGACCTGCCCGGCCCGGATGCCGAGCTCGTGGACCTGATCCGCCGGTGCGCGGAGTGCAAGCTCGAGGTGGTGGCAGAGGACGAGTTCGATCTGGGGCGTCGCGCGATCCTCAACCTCGGGCACACCGTGGGCCATGGCATCGAGGCGGCGGCGGGATACGACCTCTACCACCATGGCGAGGCCATCTCGCTGGGCCTGCTCGCCGCGCTTCGCGTGAGTGAGCGCGTGCGCGGCCTCGACCCGGTGTGGCGCGAGCGCACCGCTGCCACGCTTGCCCGCCACGGGCTTCCCGTGGAACTGGACCCGTCGGTGGATGTCGCCGAGGTCATCGAGATCATGTCGCGCGACAAGAAGTCGGATGGGCGTGCGCTTAACATGGTGCTGCTGAGCGCTCCCGGCGACGTCGTCACTCACCAGGACCCCGACCCGGCCGTCGTGCGCGCGGCCGTGGAGGAGCTGCTTCCATGATCACCATCGCCCTTCTGCACGGGCCGAACCTCAACATGCTGGGGCGACGGCCGTCCGAGCACTACGGAACCCTCACGCTGCCGCAGCTCGAAGCGCAGGTGCGCGCGTGGGGCGCGGAGCGGGGGATGTCCGTGGGGACGTTCCAGACCAATCACGAAGGTGCATTCGTGGAGCACGTGCACGGGCTCGCCGGCGCTGTGGACGGAGCCATCGTCAACCCCGGCGCGTGGACGCACTACCAGTACTCCATCCGCGATGCACTCGAGGTCATGGGCGCACCCTTCGTGGAGGTGCATCTGTCCGATGTGAACGCGCGCGAAGAGTTCCGGAAGGCATCAGTAGTGCGCGACATCGCGCTGGCAACCGTGGCCGGGCACGGCCCCGACGGCTATCGCGAGGCGCTGGACATCTTGAAGGCGGAGCTCGCGGGTTGAGCCTCCCGGAGCGCCAGGCGCGCATCGGGGAGGTGCTGCGGGAGGAGGGGCTCGATGCCCTCATCATCACCGACCTCGTGAACATCCGGTACCTGTCGGGTTTCGTGGGCTCGAATGGCGTGCTCGTGGTCATGCCCGAATCGCGGGTGCTCCTCACCGACTCCCGGTATACCGCCGCGGCCAGAAGCCAGGTGGAGGACACCGACGTGGTCATCGCCGGGCGGGATCTCATGGACCGCCTTGCCGATGTCGTGCCTCAGGGGCGTGCGGGCATCGAGGCCGAGCATGTCACCGTGGCCCGCCGCGATCGCATCGCGCGCAGGCTCACGGGTGTCGAGCTCATTCCGACATCCGGGCTCGTCGAGGGCCTGCGGGTGGTCAAGGAGGAGGCGGAGCTCGAGTGCATCCGCGAGGCCACCCGTATCGCGGATGCCGCGCTGGCGCGCCTCATCGACGCCGGCTTCGCCGGACGCACCGAGGCCGCGACCGCGTGGGCGCTCGAGGGCTGGATGCGCGAGATGGGGGCGGACGGCGCGAGCTTCGACATCATCGTGGCGGGGGGTCCTCACGGCGCGTTGCCGCATGCTGTTCCGCGGGCGGAGGCGATCCCGCGGGATACCCTCGTCGTGGTGGACATGGGCGCCCGACACGCCGGCTACGCCTCTGACTGCACGCGCACCCTCGCCACGGGTACGCTCCCACCCGCGCTCGAGGAGGCCTATGCGGTGTGCCTCGAGGCCCAGCGCGCGGCCCTCGCCGCCTGCCGTGCCGGAGTCCACACGATGGACCTCGACGCGGTGGCTCGCGGGATCATCGCGGATGCGGGCCTCGGGGATCACTTCGGCCACGGCCTCGGGCACGGCGTGGGGCTCGACATCCACGAGCGCCCGTGGCTCCGTCGGGAGGGCGGAGAGGTACTTCAAACCGGCATGGTTGTCACAATCGAGCCGGGCATCTACCTGGAGGGGGTCGGCGGAGTGCGCATCGAGGACCTCGCCATCGTCACCGACGATGGCTGCGAGGTGCTCACCGGCATCCCGACCGACCTGACGACGACCAGCAACTAGGAGCGGGCCGTGGGGGCCATCAGCAGCAACGATCTGAAGAACGGATGGGTGCTCGACCTCGACGGCGACCTCGTCAGCGTCGTGTCCTTCCAGCACGTCAAGCCCGGCAAGGGCGGCGCGTTCGTACGCACCAAGCTCAAGAGCCTCGCCAAGGGCACGGTGGTTGACAAGACCTTCCGCGCCGGCGAGAAGCTCGAGCGGGTGACGACCGAGACCCGCAACATGCAGATGCTGTACGAGGACGGCGACGGGCTCGTGTTCATGGATGGGGAGACCTACGAGCAGGTCAACGTGCCCAGGGCGTCCATCGAGGCCGTGGACCTCATCGCCCCGAACTCGGAGGTACAGGTGCTGTTCGTCCGCGAGGCCCCGTTCCGCGCCGAGCCACCTGCGTCCGTCGAGCTGGAGGTGACCCAGACGGATCCGGGCGTGAAGGGCGACACCGTGAGCAACGTGACGAAGCCCGCAACCCTGGAGACCGGTGCCACCGTGAACGTGCCGCTCTTCGTCAACGAGGGTGACCGGATCAAGGTGGACACGCGAACCCGGGAGTACGTGAGCCGAGCATGAGCACCGAGCCTGCCGCCATCGACATCGGACTGGTCGATGTCACCCTGCGCGATCTCTGCACCCCGCCCTGGGGCGCGCGGATTGCCCCCGACGACCTCGGGGCCGCCGCCGCCGCGCTCGCGCCGATCGGCGCGCGCGTCATCGAGGTGCTCGACCCGCCGTCCGCGCGCGCTGCGATGGACGGACGGACGGAGAGCCCGCTGGATCGCCTCCGCGTCGTCGCGCGACAGGCCGGGGGCGCCACCATCGGCATCGTGGTCACCGGTCGCACGCTGCTCGGTGAGGTGCCCCTCGGCGCCGGCGTCGCGGCGCGTCTGATCACCTCGGCCGCGGCAAGCGGAGCGACCCGGGTGCGCGCCTACGACACGCTGAACGATGTCGACGCGCTGCGACTGGTTGCCGAGGCCGCCGGGGATGCGGGCGTCGGCTTCGTGCCGACGCTGGTGCTCGGCCCGGTGCCCGACGCCGCGGATCCGCGCTGGGTCGAGGAGGCACTCGCCCTGGCCGATCTGCCGGGGGCCACCTCTCTCTGCATCTCGGATCTCGGCGGCAACCTCACCCCGGTGGCCATGGGCCTCCTGGTCGGCAACGTGGTGGACAGGTGCCCGATCCCGGTCGAGGTGTCGCTGCGCGCGACGGGCGGGCTCGCCTCGATGTCGGCGCTGAGCGCTGCGCTCGCCGGCGCGCATGCCCTGCACGCGTCCGTGGGTGCGGCCGCGCTGGTGGCGGGCCGGCCGTCGGCGGAGGCCCTCCATGTGGCACTGCACGGCGGCGGACGGGAGTTCGATGTTGACGTGCCCGCCCTCGAGGATGCTGGCCGCACCATCTGGCCGCTCGTGGCGCCCGAGCGCGTGCGGCGCGCGGCGGAGCTCGCCGGTGGCCCGCAACTGCAGCTGCCCCCCGACCTGGCTGCCGGGCTGGTGTCACGCCTCAGCCGCCAGGGCCTGGCATCGCGTGCCCATGAGGCGGCCGAGGAGTGCGCGGCGGTGTGCCGCGACCTCGGCGGGGTGACGTTCGCGCCGCCGCTCGGGGAGGCAATCGTGGCCCAGGCTGCCCAGCACGTGATGGATGGCGTGCGCTGGAGGGAGACCTCACCTGAGCTCGCCGACATCGCCCTGGGGCCCCGTGGCCGCCTGCGCGGGACCGTGTCGGAGGACGCCCTTGCCGTTGCGCGCGGTGCGGGCACCACCGGGGAGCCCCCGGACCTCGCCGCGGTGCTGGCCGCGGCCCCGTCGGATGTGTCGGAGGAGGACGCCATCGTCCTCGCGCAGTTCCCGGAGTCGGGGCAGCGCCTGGTGGACCGTCGTCGGTCGCTGCTCGCCGAGGAGTCGGGCGAGACCGGCATGGCGGTTGACCGCGGACTCATCGAAACGCTTGTCGAGGTGGTCGAGGGCGCGGGCCAGTCGGAGGTGAGCGTGGAGATCGGCGGCGCCCGCGTGACCGTGCGCCCGGCTGTCGCCGCCGCGGCGGCTCCGGGTGCACCGGTGCCCACCGCGGACGACGGCGTCAACGTCGTGAGTCCGATGGTCGGCACGTTCTATGCCGCGCCGAACCCCGACTCCGACCCGTTCGTGGCGGTGGGTGACCGCGTGGTGCAGGGCCAGGTGCTGTGCATCATCGAGGCGATGAAGATCTTCAACGAGATCACCGCGGAGCGCGCCGGCACGATCCGCGAGATCAAGGTGGGCAACGCCGAGCCCGTGGAGTTCGGCCAGACGCTCTTCGTGCTCGCCCCGTGAAGCTCCTCGTCGCCAACCGCGGCGAGATCGCCGTGCGCGTCATCCGGACCGCCCGCGAGCTCGGAATTCCCACCGTGGCGGTGTATTCCACGGCCGATGCGCAGACGCCGGCCGTGGAGATGGCGGATGAGGCCGTGTGCATCGGCCCGCCCCCTGCACGCGAGTCGTACCTCGACATGCGCAACGTCATCGGCGCCGCCGAGGTGACCGGGTGCGACGCCGTGCACCCTGGCTACGGCTTCCTCTCGGAGAACCCCGAGTTCGCCACCGAGTGCGCGCGGAACGGGATCCGGTTCGTCGGCCCGGCGCCTGAGGTCATGCAGCGCATGGGCGACAAGATCGAGGCCAAGCGCGCGGCCGTGGAGGCGGGGCTGCCTGTCCTCGGCGGTTCGGACGGCCCCGTGACGGATCTCGCCGTGGCCCGGGAGGCCGCCGAGAGCGCGGGCTACCCCGTGCTGCTGAAGGCCTCCGCGGGGGGCGGCGGCCGCGGCATGCGCCGGGTGGAGGGCCCCGACGAGCTCGATCGCGCCTTCGAGAATGCCGCGCAGGAGGCGCTGGCGGCGTTCGGCGACGGCTCGCTGTACGTGGAGAAGCTGCTCGAGGGGGCACGGCACGTCGAGGTGCAGGTGCTGGCCGACGGCCTGGGCGGTGTCCTCATCGTCGGCGACCGCGAGTGCTCGATCCAACGCCGCCACCAGAAGGTGGTGGAGGAGGGCTCTGCCCCCAACCTGCTCGACAGCACGCGCGAGGGCCTGCACGCGGCCGCCGAGCGCGCCTGCCGGGCATGGGACTACAAGTCGGCGGGCACCCTGGAGTTCCTCGTGGATGCCGCGGGCGACTTCTACTTCCTGGAGCTGAACGCGCGCCTCCAGGTGGAGCACCCGGTCACCGAGCTTGTGAGCGGCATGGACATCGTGGCGGAGCAGTTGCGCATCGCCGACGGCCAGGTGCTCTCGCGCACCGGCCGCATCGAGCCGAACGGCCACGCCATCGAGTGCCGGATCAACGCGGAGGACCCGGCGTTTGACTTCCGGCCGGCCGCGGGGCGCCTGGGGCTGTTCCAGCTGGCATCGGGTCCCGGCGTGCGCGTGGACACGTTCTGCCGCACCGGGGGCTACGTGCCGCCGTACTACGACTCGCTCATCGCGAAGCTCTGCGTGTGGGCGCCTGATCGCCCCCGCGCCGTGGCACGGATGCAGCGTGCCCTCTCGGAGAGCGTGGTGGAGGGCGTGCCGACCACGCTGCCGCTGCTCGAGGAGATCTCCCGCGAGGACGTCTTCGGCACGGGTCGCTACACCACGGCATACCTCACCGAGCGTGCGGAGCACCTGCCGTCGATGGGCGGCGGCGCGCGCTGATGGGGGAGGTCTCGCGTCGGCAGGCCCGCCGTCAGGCGGTGATCCTGCTCTACCAGCGCGATGTGACCGGCCTGCCGGTCCCGGAGCTCGTCGAGAACGCCCTGCGGGCGGGCGAGCACGCGGATGACCCCTTCACGCAGTCCCTCGTCGACGGGGTCGAGGCGGATCGCGCGACGATCGATCAGCGCATCACGGCCGCGGCCGATGGGTGGACGGCGGATCGGATCGCGCCGCTCGAGCGCAACATCCTGCGCGTCGCGGTGCATGAGATGGCCGCCGGCGACGTACCCGTGCCGGTCGCGATCGATGAAGCGGTGGAGATGGCAAAGAAGTGGTGCGCCGCCGAGGCACCCCGGTTCGTGAACGGCGTGCTCGGCCGCGTGGCGCGCGAGAACGAGGGGGCTGCGGCGTGAGCGCGCGCGAGGACCTGGAGCAGGCAACCCGTCGCCTCGAGGAGCTGTCCCAGCGCATCGCCGAGGCGGGCGATCGGCCCGTGGCGGAGATCGAGGAGCTGGCCCGGCAGGCGTCGGACCTCTCGGCCGCCGTGGTGGACATCATTCCCAGGGCGATCGCCGAGGCCGAGGCGGCCGCGCGCGTAGACGTGCCGCGCATCGGGGACCCGGCAGCCGAGGCCGTCGTGCCGGATGGCCTCTCGGAGGACCAGCCGGCCTAGCCCGAGGACTCCGGCGGATGCGCCGGGGCGCCCGCGTGATCCGGCGTGGGGCTGGTCTCGGCGCGCTCGATCTCGGCCCGCATCGCGGGGTCTGCACCCCCGATCTGCACTCCGGGCGGGAGCTCCACGTGCACCTCGTCGGTGGCATCGATCCAGGCGCGCACCGACTCGACATCGGCCTCGAGGACGTGACCGCCCGTCGAGTGGTCGAGGGCCATGGCGTGCAGGTGCCATCCGGGCACCTCGAGGCCTGCGGCCTCCCGTGGGAAACGGAACCCCACGACCACCGCCGCGACGTCGCGCACCTCCCACTCGGCCTGCGCGGCGACGACCTCGCTGAGGGGTGGATAGGGCTTCTGCTGCCGCGGAACGCTCCGCAGGTGCAGGCGCCGGAACGTGCCCTCGATGCGGACGGCGGACACCGCGCCCGGGGCGATTGCGTCGAGCCGCTCCAGCAGCGCGTGGTGGTCCATCTCCAGGATGGTCACGGGGTCCCCCGGTGCGAATGGGGTCACCACGGCGAATGGGGTGGTGGTGCCGGGCGCGACCGGGGAGAGGGAGCCGTCCGTGCGCCCCACGTGGGCCTCGCCGTCGACGATGATGAGTTCGCCGTCGAGGGCGGCGAGCGTGCCGAGGCCGAGGTCGCCGTGGGCCATCACCTCGCCGACCGTCAGGTCACCGTCGTAACGCGAGTCCATAAGGGCCGCGACCGTGGAGGTCTGGAAGAGGTGGTGCACAGCAGCCGCGTCCTCGGAGGCACCACGGCGGTCCTCCGCCACCAGGTGCAGCGCACGCACGAGCTCGGGGTCGATCGCCATGCCCGCAGTGTGCCCGCTCGCGGCGCTGCGTGCGGGCATCGGCCGTACACTTGACGGGTGATCAACGACTCCGCGTACCCGCTCCTCGCATCGCTCGACGGGCCCGGCCAGCTCCACGACATGGACGACACGCAGCTCACGGCGCTCGCCGCGGAGATGCGACGGGCCATCATCGACACCGTCTCGCACACCGGCGGCCATCTCGGGTCGAGCCTCGGGACCGTCGAGCTCAGTCTCGCGCTTCATTCCGAGCTCGAATCGCCGCGCGATCGGATCCTCTGGGATGTCGGGCACCAGGCCTACGGACACAAGCTGCTGACCGGACGGCTCGGGGAGTTCGGCACCCTGCGCCAGTACGAGGGGATCTCGGGATTCCTCCGCCGGGAGGAGAGCGAGCATGACGTCATGGGCGCGGGGCACGCCAGTACCAGCATCTCGTATGCCGTGGGACTCGCCGAGGCCATGCGCGTGAGCGGCAGGCGCGACCGGCGTGTCGTTGCGGTCATCGGCGATGGCGCGATGACCGGCGGGATGGCCTATGAGGCCATGAACCACGCGGGCCACCTGGGCTCGCCCATCACGGTGGTCCTGAACGACAACGGCATGAGCATCTCGCAGAACGTCGGCGCATTTGCCGGGGCGCTCCAGAAGGCACGCCTCGACCCGATGCTCACGAAGGTGCGCCATGAGATCGAGAAGGGCCTCGGACTGATCCCGGGCATGCACGACCTGGGGCACTCGCTCTCGAGCGCCACCAAGGCACTGTTCGTGCCGGGGCAGTTGTTCGAGGCGCTGGGCTTCGCATACATGGGCCCCATCGACGGTCATGACATCTCGGCGATGCGCCGTGCCCTCGAGAAGACCGCCGACAGTGACCGCCCGGTGCTCCTGCACATTCACACCGACAAGGGCCGTGGCTACGGCCCGGCGGAGGAGGACGGCGAGGCCATGCATGGGTCCGGCCCGTTCGCCGTGGAGAGCGGGCGCGCCGCCACGCCTGCGTCGCCGGGTCCGCCCTCCTACACCGAGGTGTTCGGGACGGCACTGGTGAAGGAGGCAGAGGGGGACCCCCGTGTGGTGGGGGTCACGGCCGCCATGCTCAAGGGCACGGGCATGAACCACATGCTCGGCCGGTTCCCTGAGCGCACATATGACGTCGGAATCGCCGAGCAGCATGGGGTGGTGTTCGCCGGCGGCCTCGCGATTGCCGGGTACCGCCCGGTCTGCGCGATCTACTCGACCTTCCTGCAGCGGGCCTACGACCCGATCGTCCATGACATCGCCCTCCAGGAGCTGCCGGTGGTGTTCGCCGTCGATCGCGGCGGACTCGTGGGCGATGACGGGCCGACCCACCACGGCGTCTTCGACATCGCGTACATGCGATCCATTCCCGGCATGACCGTGATGGCCCCGATGGACGAGGCCGAGCTCGTGCACATGCTGCATACGGCGCTCCGGCTCGACGGACCCTCGGCGTTCCGGTACCCACGCGGCGCCGGCACGGGCGTGGCGCTGCCGGATCGGCCGGAGGCGCTGGAGGTGGGCCGTGCGCATGTTCTGGAGGAGGGCGCGCGGGTGGCTCTCGTGGGCTACGGCTACGGGGTGCAGGTCGCCCTCGACGCCGCGGGCATCGTCTCGGAGGAGCTCGGCGTGAGGCCGACCGTGGTCAACGCCCGGTTCGCGAAGCCGATCGACGCGGAGCTCCTGGCGGAGCTGTCGCGCACCCACGATGTGGTGGTGACCATCGAGGACCATGTGCTGAGTGGCGGATTCGGCAGTGCGGTACTCGAGGCCATCGGTGACGGCCCGGCGCGCATTGAGCGCATCGGCATCCCCGACGAGTTCATCCAGCACGGTCGGCGCGATCTGCTGCTCGCCGACGCCGGGGTCACCCCGGCCGCAGCCGCCGCTGCTGCGCGCGTGGCGCTCGGAGCGCACTCCGCGCGCTGACGCGTGTCCGCCGGCGCGGCCGTGCGTCGGGCGTCGCCATCTGCGCGGCTACGATCCACTCGTGGCCCGGCAGCGACTCGATGCCGCCCTCGTGGACCGGGGGCTCTTCCCGTCGCGTGCGCGCGCGCAGGCCGCCGTGATGGCGGGCCGCGTGCGCGTGGACGGGCGGGCCGACGTGAAGCCGGGCCAGCAGGTAGGACCCGAGGTCGCGATCGAGATCGACGACGGCCCGGAATTCGCGTCCCGCGGCGGCCTCAAGCTCGACCATGCGCTCGAGCGCCTGGGCGTTGACGTCACAGGGGCCGATGCCATCGACGTGGGTGCATCGACGGGCGGGTTCACCGACGTGCTCCTGAGGCGCGGGGCCGCCACCGTGATCGCCGTGGACGTGGGATACGGCCAACTGGCCTGGGCGCTGCGCGAGGACCCCCGCGTCGACGTGCTGGATCGCACCAACGCGCGCGCCCTCGAGCCCGCGATGCTGCCCCGTGTGCCCGGCCTCGCGGTGATGGACGTCTCGTTCATCTCGTCGGCCCTCGTATGGCCCGCGGTGGCGCGATGCCTGTCTCCGGCGTACCGTGCCCTCGTCATGGTCAAGCCGCAGTTCGAAGTCGGGCGGGAGAACGTGGGATCGGGCGGGGTCGTGCGCGACCCCGCGCTGCGCCACGATGCCCTGATGCGCGTCGCCGCCGCGATCGCGGAGTCCGGTGGCACGGTCGCCGGCGCCGCGGACAGCGGAACCCCCGGCCCCAAGGGCAATCGCGAGGTGTTCCTCCTCGCCCTCGGTCCGGCGGCGCCGGGCCAGGACGCGGGCGTGGACGTGCAGGCGGCGGTCGCCGCTGCCGTGGCGGAGGGCGGATGACCGTGCCGCCGTACCGGCCCATCAGCGAGGTCGCGGGGTCGCGCGCCGAACGCGTCCTCGTGCTTACGCATGGCGCCGCCGAGGTGACCGCCGGCGTGATGCCCACCATCATCTCGATCCTCGATGCCCGCGGGGTGGAGGTGGCGGCTACGGCGGAGGAAGCCGCCAAGCACCCGCCGCTCGCGGAGCGCACGCTGCTGGAGCCCACCGACCTGCGCGGAGATGGGTCGGACCTCGTCCTCGTGCTGGGCGGGGACGGCAGCATCCTGCGCGCGCTCTCGCGGGAGGCAACGACGGGAGCACCGGTGCTGGGCGTCAACTTCGGACGCGTGGGGTTCCTGGCGAGCGTCGAGCAGTCCGGCCTCGAGCGGGGGCTGGCGCGGGCGCTGGACGGCGACTACATCACCCTGGGCCTGCCGTCGCTCAAGGCCGAGTGGAGCGAGGGGACCCTGCAGGCGGTGAACGACCTGGCGTTCCTCCGCGGGGGCGAGTCGCGCCTTGCCGACCTCTCGTACTCGGTGTCGGGGGAGGCGGTCGCGACGGTGCGCTGCGATGGCCTCATCTGCTCCACCCCGGTGGGCTCCACCGCCTACAACCTGGCGGCGGGCGGCCCCACGGTGTCGTGGCGCGTCAAATGCTTCGTGCTGTCGTTCATCGCCGCCCACCATCTCGACACCCGTCCGCTCATCCTCGCCGCGGACGAGAAGCTCACCGTCACGAACTCGGCCATCGTCGGTGACTGCGACGTGCTGGCCGATGGCGTGCGGATCGCGGCCCTGCCACCCGGACGGTCGATCACCGTCGGGCTGGGCGGCGAGGAGGTGCATCTGGCGATCTTCCCCGAGTCGTCGTTCTTCCGTCGTTATCGGGAGAAGTTCGGCCGCTGATGACGCCCGGGGCGGAGTCGGCGTGATCCGGGAGATCGAGATCCGCGACCTCGTCGTGATCGAGCGGGCGCACATCGAGCCCGGGGACGGCCTCACGGCGATCACCGGCGAGACGGGTGCCGGCAAGACCGTGGTTGCGCAGGCGCTGGGCCTGCTCGCGGGTGGGCAGGCCGACTCCAAGGCCGTGCGGCCCGGGGCAAAGCACGCCCTCGTGCAGGCGACCGTCGCGGTGCCGGACGGGTTCTGGGAATCGCTCGACCCGGACGACCCGGCGCAGCAGGTACGCGAGTTGGCGGAGGATGACGCCGAGGTGGTGGTGGCCCGCCGCGTTCCCGCCGACGGGCGGGCACGCGCGCTCGTGGATGGGCAGGTGGCATCGCGGGAGGGCGTGGCCGCGTTCGTGGGGGCGTTGGTGCGGTTCTCGGGCCAGCACGAGCAGCGCCGCCTGGTGGGTCCGGCCGCGCAGTTGGCGATCCTCGATGCGTTCGCCGGGCCGGAGGCCGTGGGATGCGAGGCGCGGCTGCGGGGCCTGCGGCGGGAACTCACCCGGCTGGAGCGCCAGCTGCATGAGGCCCGCGAACGGCGCGAGAGGGCAGAGCGCGAGCACGAGGCGCTCGAGGCGCTGGTGTCCGAGGTCGATGAGGTGGCGCCGGATGTGGCGGAGGAGGAGGCCCTTCGGGCCGAGCGCGGGCGCCTGGCCCACGCCGAGCGGCTGGCCGGCGCCGCTGCCACGGCCATCGCGCTCCTCGATGGTGACGGCGACAGCGGCGCCCTCACGGCGGCCGGCCAGGCCATGCGGGCGATCGAGCAGGCGTCGGAGATCGACCCCGCCCTCCGTGCGGTGCTCGATGACCTCGCGGCCGGCGAGGCCGCGCTGCAGGAGGCGCTCATCGGGGTCCGGCGCTACGCCGATGACCTCGGCGCCGAGCCCGGGCGGCTCGAATGGGTCGAGGAGCGCCTCGCGCGATACGACGCCCTGTCGCGCCGGTATGGGCCCGGCACCGATGCGGTGATCGCGCGGTGCGAGGACGCCCGGGCCACGCTCGATGCCCGTGCAACGGGAGAGGCGGCGGACGATGCCCTCGCCGCCGAGCGGGACGCAGTCCTGGGCCGGGCCATCGCCAGCGCCGGGGAACTGCGCGGCATGCGGGAGGAAGCGGCACCGCGGCTGGCGACGGCGGTCGAGGCAGCGCTGCAGGACCTCGCCATGGCGGGAGCCACCCTGCGCGTGGAGATCACCTCCGACGATGCCGAGGTGCCGCGCGACCGGGTGTCGCTCGTGCTGCAGGCGAACCCCGGGCTGCCCGAGGCACCGCTCGCAGAGGCTGCGTCGGGCGGCGAGCTCTCACGGGTGCTCCTGGCCCTGCACGCCGTTGCTGCCGCTGCCGATCCCGGTGTGGCGTGGGTCTTCGACGAGGTGGACGCCGGCATCGGCGGGGGGACGGCCGCGGTTGTCGGTGAACGGCTCGCGGAGATGGCCATGGGACGTCAGGTGCTGGTGATTACCCACCTGCCGCAGGTGGCCGCGGCTGCAGACCGCCACTACCGACTCGTCAAGGGGGCGGCGGAGGACGGCCGCGCCATCACGACGATCGAGTCGGTGGATGGCGACGCGCTCGTCGACGAGATCTGCCGGATGCTCGGATCGCCGCCCGACGATCCGGCGGCACGCGGGCATGCCCGCGAGTTGCTCGCCCGGCGGGCCTGAGGGCGGGTCGTCGCGGGACGCCGCGGGCGTCGGCGCGCGCTGCCACCGGCTGGTGCCGCGCGCGCCGGTGCGCGCGGTATGCTGAGGCCCCGTACGGTGTTCGGGTCGGGGAGGCCGGTCGGGTGAGTGAGCTTGGTGAGCGCTACGTGTTCGTCACAGGCGGCGTGGTGTCCGGCCTCGGCAAGGGCATCACGGCCGCGTCGCTCGGGACGCTCCTGAAGGCCCGTGGGTACAAGGTGTCGCTGCAGAAGTGCGACCCGTACCTCAACGTGGACCCCGGCACCATGAGTCCGTTCCAGCATGGCGAGGTGTTCGTCACGGAGGACGGCGCCGAGACGGACCTCGACCTCGGTCACTACGAGCGCTTCACGGATGAGGCGCTCACGCGCACCTCGAACATCACCACCGGCTCGGTGTACGACGCGGTCATCCGGCGCGAGCGCCGCGGCGACTTCCTCGGCGCCACGGTGCAGGTGATTCCCCACATCACCAATGAGATCAAGCACCGCATCCGGCAGGCGGCCACCTCGTCGAACGCCGACGTCGTGATCGTCGAGATCGGCGGGACGGTCGGCGACATCGAGTCGTTGCCGTTCCTCGAGGCCATCCGCCAGATGCGCAACGACGTGGGACGGGACAAGGTGGCCTTCGTGCACGTCACGCTGGTGCCATTCCTCGAGGTCGCCGGGGAGCTGAAGACGAAGACCACGCAGCACTCGGTCAATGAGCTCCGGCGGATCGGTATCGAGCCCGATGTCCTGGTACTCCGCTCGGACCGTCCGCTCGACACGAGCGTGCGCGACAAGATCGCGCTGTTCGGCGGTATCTCGTCGGACGCCGTCATCTCGGCCGAGGACGCCGACGACATCTACAAGATCCCGCTCGCGATGGAGGCCGAGGGACTCGACCGCGTTGTGTGCCAGCGCCTCGGCCTGCCGCTCCACGACATCGACCTCAGCGCATGGCGCGAGGTCGTTGACCACCTGGGCTCCACCCGCGGCACGGCACGCATCGCCCTGGTCGGCAAGTACGTGCAGCTGCACGACGCATACCTCTCCGTCGCCGAGGCGCTCAAGCATGCCGGGCTCGCGCATGGGGTGGAGGTCGACATCGATTGGGTGGATGCGGACGCCGACGACCTCGCCGACCACGTGCGGGCGGCAGACGGCGTGATCGTCCCTGGCGGGTTTGGTGGTCGCGGCGTGGAGGGGAAGATCGAGGCGGCACGCATCGCACGCGAGGAGGACATCCCCTACCTGGGGATCTGCCTGGGTATGCAGATCGCCGTCATCGAGTTCGCGCGCAACGTATGCGGCATGGACGGGGCGAACTCCACGGAGTTCGACCTCGAGACGCCCTACCCGGTCATTGACCTGCTGCCCGAGCAGCGCCAGATCGAGGAGCGCGGCGGCACGATGCGCCTCGGCGCGGACCCGGTGTCCCTCATGCCCGGCACGCTGGTGCGTGCGCTGTACGGGGACGTGGACTCCATCCAGGAACGCCACCGCCACCGCTACGAGGTGAACCCGTCCCTGCGCCCCCAGATGGAAGAGAAGGGGCTCGTCACGTGTGGCCGCTCGCCGGACGGGCGACTGGTGGAATGCATCGAGTTGCCGGACCACCCGTTCTTCGTGGCGAGCCAGTACCACCCGGAGTTCAAGAGCAGGCCGACCCGCCCGCAGCCGCTGTTCCGTGCCTTCGTGGGCGCTGCGGCGGCGCATGCCGGAGTGGGCGGCGGCGATGTCGCCGCCACGCGCGCGGCGTGAGCACGATCGACACGGCGGCGCTGCCCGAGGCCGCCCGGCTCTTCGCCCGGCTCTGTGAGATCCCCTCTCCGTCGGGTGAGGAGGGCGCGATGGCCGAGGCGGTGATCACCGAGCTCCCCCGGATGGGCGCGGAGATCACGCAGGACGATGCCGCCCGGGCCGTGCCCGAGGCCGGCTGCAACAACATCGTCGCCCGGTTCCCCCCCACCACCGAGGGGGTGCCGATCATGTTCTGCGCGCATCTCGACACCGTGCCGCTCCTTGCGCCGGTCGCCGTGGTCCAGGAGGGCGAGTGGCTCACCAACGGCAACGAGGCCATCCTCGGCGGCGACGACAAGGCCGCGGTGGCCGCGATGCTCCATGCCGTGGACCGCGTGGTGCACGAGGGCATCCCGCACGCGGGAATCGAACTGGTCTTCACCCCGTGCGAGGAGATCGGCCTGCGCGGGGCGGCGTACTTCGATACGTCGGTCCTGCGCGCGGCGTATGGGTTCGTGTACGACCACACCGGCGAGGTGGGGGGAATCGTCACGCAGGCGCCCACCCACAAGGAGATGCACATCACCTATCAGGGGGTCGCCGCGCACGCGGGTATCCAGCCCGAGGCCGGGCGCAGCGCGATCACCGCAGCCGCACGCGCGATCGCCGCCATGCCGCTGGGGCGAATCGACGAGTGCACCACTGCCAACATCGGCACCGTGTCGGGAGGCTCTGCCACCAACGTGGTGGCAGAGGAGTGCATCATCACCGCCGAGTGCCGCTCGCGCGACCCCGAGGCGCTCGACCGCCAGCTCACCGCGATGATCGACGCCTTCGCCTGGGCCGGCACCGAGTGCGAGTGCGATGTGCAGATCAGCGTGCGCGACCACTTCACGGGCTATGTGCTCGAGGAGGATGCCCCGCAGGTGCGGATGGCCGCCGACGCCATGCGCGACTGCGGCGTTGAGCCCAGGTACGTCGCCTCCGGGGGCGGGTCGGACGTGAATGCCTTCGTCCTCGGTGGCTTCCCGAGCGTCAACCTGTGCAATGCGATGGTCGATGTCCATACGCCCGACGAGCGCATCCGCATTGCCGATATCCAGGCGATGGTGGACATCACGCTCGCGATCATCGCCCGCGCGCGCGGCGCCCGCTGAGCGGGGCGCGGATGGCAGGCGCCACGCGGGGGCCCGCGGCGAATCATCCGCTGGACGGCGGCCGACCGATCGCCGGGATGACCGTGGAGGCCACCGAACCCATCTATGCCGGCCAGGTCGTCGACCTGTCGGTCGTGCACTACCGCAGGCCGAGCGGCATGGTGGTGCGCCGGGAGGTCATCGCCCACCCGGGGGCCGTGGTGATGGTGCCCGTGGAGGACGACCACGTGCTGATGGTGCGCCAGCCCCGCGAGGCGGTGGGTGAATACCTCCTCGAGCTCCCGGCCGGAAAGCTCGACGTCCCGGGTGAGCCGCCGCTCGACTGCGCGCGCCGTGAGCTTGCGGAGGAGGTCGGCCGTGCCGCGACGACGTGGACGGACCTCGGTGGCTTCTACACGGCGCCGGCGATCCTCGAGGAGTACATCCACTGCTTCATGGCCACCGGGCTCACGGCGGTGGACCACGCGCCGATCGCCGAGGAGGAGATCGAGGTCGTGCCCGTGGCGCTCGCGGACCTCGAGGTGCTCATATCCGAGGTGCATGACGCGAAGTCCCTGATCGGACTCCTGCGGCTGCAGGCCATGCGCCTGGCCTGAGGGGCGCGCGCGGCGGCGTCAGCGCGTGGCGCGGCCGCCGGTTCCGGCGGGCGGGCTGACGGAGATCATGTGGGGCGCGGTCGCCGGGCCGGCGCCGGCATGGGGCGCGAGGCGCTCACCGGTTCTCGAGGTGCCGGAGGGGGGCGAGGGCGAACGCGCCGAGCACGACCAGCAGGACAACTGCGGCGAGGAGCCCGGGCCATGTCTCTGACCAGATCACGGTCCCGGTGAGCTCGGCGCTGCGCGCCGCATTGAGGATGTAGGTCACCGGGTTGTACTGGGCGATCATGCCGAGCCACCCGTGCATCGCGTCCAGGGGGACGTAGGCGACCGACAGGAAGACCGACAGGAAGACCACGAGCTGCATGATGGGCGCGGCCTGGACCGTCCTGCTGCGCAGCGCGACGCCGATCGCCCAGAATGAGGCCGCGGCGGCGAAGAGCAGGCCGAACGCGAAGATGAGCAGGGTCGGCCCGACCCCCGGCAGCATGACGCCCCCGATCATCCCGGCGACGAACACCACCACCGTCGTGAGGATGCTGCGGGCCTGCGCGGCCAGCATGGGGCCGAGGACGAGGCTCAGGCGTGGAGCGGGGCTCGACTGGAGGCGGTCGAAGAAGCCGCCCTCGAGATCACGGGCGAGGGTCATCCCGGAGTTGATGCCGGCGAACCCTGCGCCCATCACGGCGGCCATGGGGATCGTGAACGCCAGGTATGACTCGCCGGCGAACTGGGGCAGGGCCCCGATCCCGTGGAACGCACCCGCTGTCGCGATGAGGATGAACAGCGGCATCACGAGGGATGGGATGAACACCGACGGAACCCGCCGCACGAGCAGGAGGTTGCGCCCCGCGAGGCCCAGGCTGACGGTCAGAACCCTCATGCGGCCACGCGAAGCCTGCGGCGGAGGGCCATGGCGGATGCGCCGATCGTGATCACGGCCAGACCAACCGCGATCCCGATGCCCGCCATCGTCGTGCCGATGGTGGCGCCGCCGATGATTTCCAGCCGCATGGACTCGACGAGGTAGCTGATGGGGTTGGCGCGGGCGACTGCCGCGTACCAGCCCGTCATCGTCTCGATGGGGAAGAACGCCGAGGAGAAGAACAGGAGGGCGAAGAACAGGGGGAACATCCCCTGCACTGCCTCGCCCGACCCCGTGCGCAGGGCGAGGTACACCCCGAGCCCCCCCACCGCCGCGGCGAAGATGACGGCGATCAGCAGCACGATCAGGAATCCCGATATGCCGCCGTCCACCCGGGCCCCGAAGATCCACGCGATGGCGATGAACAGCACCGCCTGGAAGAGCCCGAGCGCCATCGAGGCCCCAAGGCGGCCGGTGAGGATCGCGACACGGGACGTGGGCGACGCCACGAGCCGGTCGAAGAACCCGCCCTCGATGTCCGTGGCGAAGGCCGCGCCCGCCGACGTGCCCGCAATCAGGACGCCCTGCACAATGGCGCCGCACACCGCGAAGTCGAGGAAGCCGCGTACCGGGGGGAACCCCGGCACCGCGCCCGGCGCGCCGCCGAACGAGGCCGTGAAGATGGCCATGAGGACGAGGGGGAAGAAGAGCGCGGGGAACCAGGCCTGCGGGAGGCGGATCGTCGTCACGATCGAGCGCCATCCCAGGGCGAGGGTCTGGCGACCGGCGAGCAGGCGCGAGGCGCGCGGCGAGAGCGCGTCGTGAGTCCAGGGGGCGGCCGGCATCGGCGTCACCCTACAGCGCGCGGCAGCCCGGCTATCCGCATGTAGGGTGCGTGCATGGCCTTCCGGGGAGACGGCTGATGGGCATTGCGGACGCGGTCCTCGCCGCCGAGGGCGGCTGGTTGATGGGTCGTTACGTCCCGCGAGCGATCCTCGGCCACCTTGCCGAGCACCTCGCGGATGAGGGCGTGGAGGACGTCGATGCCATCATCGCCGCCGTCCGGAGGGGCGCCGACCATCTCATCGAGGAGGATGCCGACCTCGTGATCGACGCCGCCTCGCGGGGCGAGCTCGGGATGTCCGCCGTGACCCTTGCCGCCTACCGGGAGCTCGAGCCCCGGGTGGGCGACGCCCGGGCGAAGGAACTGCTGTCGCACGCGTTCGCGCGAACGCTTGCCGGGTCGATGCACTGGCTCGGCCATCAGGCGGCGCGGCGCGGGCTGGACGGCGTCGAGGCCGCATGGCGCAGGGCGTCGGCCGCCTACGGCCCGTACTTCGAGTTTGAGTTCACGCGGCCGGGGGACGGGTCGTTCGAGATCATCGTGCGCCGCTGCTTCTTCCGTGACTTCATGGCGCGCCACGATGCCCTCGACGTCACCACCGTGATCTGCGTCATGGACGGCAACTGGATGAGCGCCCTGCACCCCGGCCGCGATGGGCTGGTCGCCGAGCGCACCGAGATCATGAGCCTCGGGGACGAGGCATGCCGGTTCTGCATGCGGGCATGCGACGACCCGACCGCCCGGATGCGTGACGTGCTGGGCGAGCGCGGGGGCGATCCCGGCTAGGTGTCGGACGCGGGCAGCGCAGGCTCGTCGGCAGCGCCCTCGAGGTGGCGGCCGGTGCAGGCGAGGAACACGTCATCGAGCGACGGTTCCGCGAGGTCGATCGCCTGGAAGCGGACGCCCGCGTCGTCGAGCGCCCGCACGGCGTCCGCCATCGCGGACGACCCCCCGGGGAGGCGTACCCCGGCGCCGTTCTCGGCAGACCCGGGGATGACGGGTCCGAAGCCGGACAGCACGCGGGCGATGTCCTCGGGCGTCGAGCCCTCTCCGGCGGTGACCGTGAGCAGCGGCTCGCCGATCTCGGCCTTGAGCGCCGCCGGTGCTCCGTCCGCGACGATTCGCCCGCCATCGATGATCGCCACGCGGTCGGCGAGCTGGTCGGCTTCCTCGAGGTATTGCGTGGTGAGGAAGATCGTGGTGCCGTGATCTGCGTTCAGGCGGCGTACCTCCTCCCAGAGGGCGACCCGGGATGTCGGGTCGAGGCCGGTGGTGGGCTCGTCGAGGAACAGCACCACCGGCTCGTGCACGAGCGAGAGCGCGAGGTCGAGCCGACGCCGCATGCCACCGGAGTAGGTGCCCACCCGCCGGTCGGCCGCATCCTCGAGTCCCACGCGGGACAGGAGGTCATCAGCCCGGGCGCGGCACTCCGCCCGGGTGAGCCCATGCAGGACGCCCTGCAGGCGCAGCAGTTCGCGGCCGGTCATGTACGGGTCGATGGCGGCGTCCTGCAGGGCCACGCCGATGCGCCGGCGCACGGCGTCCGGCTCGGCCATGACGTCATACCCGGCCACCACCGCGGTGCCGCTGGTGGGCCGGAGGAGCGTGGTCAGCATGCGCACCGTGGTGCTCTTGCCCGCCCCGTTGGGGCCGAGGAAGCCGAAGATCCCGCCCGAGTCCACACGGAGGCTCACGCCGTCCACCGCGCGGATTCCCCCCTTGAACTCGCGCACGAGGTCGCGGGTCTCCACTGCGGGTGTACTCACGCGCGCAGCCTACACCGGCCCTGCCGGTGCGGGGGTGCCACGCTGCGGCGGCGCTAGAGTCAGCCCATGCCGAAGGACGAGGATCAGGCGGAACGCCTCGCACGGCTCGCGCGCGAGGCGCACGAGCGCGCCGAGGCACTTGACCTCGCGGCGGACGGGAGCGAGGCAAGCGACGCCCACCATCACCCGGCCGAGGCCGCAACCGACGCGGAGGCGCGCGAGCGGCAGCTGCAGGCCCAGCTCCGGCTCAAGGAGGAGGAGGAGCGGCTGCTCCGGCTGGCCGAGGCGGCGGAGCGCGGCGAATACGGCATTTGCGTGGACTGTGGCGGGGCGATCCCCGCGGCGCGACTCGAGATCGTCCCGGACGCCGAGCGGTGCGTGTCCTGCCAGGAGGCCGCATCCGGCGGCCGTCGGCGCTAGGCGGAGGTGGATCCCGGCGTGATGGGGCGCGCGAGGCGCCAGAGGGCGGCGACGCCGACTCCCCAGACCAGCCCGGCGACGCCCACGTGGAACACCACGACCTCCCACGGGAGCTGGGTGCGCCATTGCACCTCGCCGATGATCACCTGTGCGATGAAGAGCGGGATGAACAGGAGCGCTGGCACGAGCAGACCCCGATCGGCGCGCCGTCGCCGGGCGAGCACCGCAACGGCGATGGCGACGATGCCCAGCAGTATCACCGCGCGCACGTGCCAGTACGCGGCGGCATCGAGGGTGCCGTACCGCGTGACCACATCGGGGTCACCCGAGTGGGGCCCGGCTGATGTGGTGAGGACCCCTGTGATGAGCGTCGTGACCAGTGCCACCGCGCCCACCGCGGCGAGCCAGCCCGCCGGTGCGGCAAGGGCGCGCCGGACGCCGCGCGCGACGTCGTCCGCGCCGAGGAATGCGATGACGCCCGCACCGAGGGCAAGGAGCGAGAGCACGAAGTGCGATGCGACCAGGAGGGGGTGGAGCTCGAAGTACACCGTCACCGCACCGAGCGGCACCTGCCCGATGGTGGCCGCTGCGGCGACCACTGCAGCCACGCGGGTGGACAGGCCCGTGCCGCGCGCGAGCATCACGACGACCGCGGAGATGACCGCCACCAGCATCACCACGCCGGACAGCATGCGGTTCGTGTACTCGATCCAGGCGTTCGCATCCATCGCGGGGATCACGCTGGTGTTCTCGCAGAGGGGCCAGTCCGTGCATCCGAGGCCCGACCCGGTGAGGCGCACGATCCCTCCGCTCGGGATGATCACCCAGAGCAGCGCCATGGTGACGCCGGTGACCCAGCGCACGCCACGTGCCGAGGTGAGCCCCGCCCATGTGCGCCGCATGACGCCCGGGGGCCTCGCGGTCTCGGAGTGGATGGCCACGCGCCGATGGTAGACCCGCATCCGCCCGGGGCGAGCGGGACGACCGTCCGTACCGAGGGCGACGAACAGCCCCCGCGAGGGCTCGGGATGGGGCTCGGCCTGACGGTCCTGGCGGCCGGCGTGGCGATCGCCTTCGGGTCGGCGACGACCACGCCCGGTCAGGTGGCGACCGACGTCGTTGCCGCCCAGGCGCAGCCCCCGCAGTCGGGCGCCCCACCGGCCACCGCGGGCGGGCGTCCATTGGCGGCCGCCTTCGGGGTGCCGTTCCCGGATCTCGCGCGACGCCTGGGGTGGCTGCCCATCGCCCGGCGCCAGGACGTCGTGGACGGGCGTGAGGTACGCACGCTCATCTACGCCCGCGCGGGCCGTCGGCTCGCGTGGTCGGTGATCGATGGCGCGCCCGTGTCCGCGCCGGCCGGCAGCAGGTCCGTCGCCGCACGCGGTCCTGCGGCCTCGCAGTTCGAATCCGGGGGGAGGGTGGCCGTCTTGACCACCCGTGGCGGCCATTCGGTCGTCGTATCCGCGGCCAGCGTGCCTCCGCGCGCGATCATCCGGGCGGCGCGTGCGCGGTGAGCATGCGACGTCCCGATCCCGCGCCGCCGTCTCCCGGACCGTCCGATGCGCTGCCCGGCGATGCCCTGGTGCTGAAGGCCGCCGAGGACTCCCTGGCCGGCCGCCGCGTGGGCGTCCGTCGGTTCACGCCGTTCCTCGGCCCCGCGTTCATCGCCGCCGTGGCCTACATCGACCCCGGCAACTTCGCCACGAACATGGCAGCCGGCGCGAAGTTCGGCTACCTGCTCCTGTGGGTCGTCGTCGCAGCCGTGCTGATGTCGATGATCATCCAGTCGATGTCCGCGAAGCTCGGCATCGCCTCGGGCATGAACCTCGCGGAGGCCTGCCGGGCGCGGTACCGCCGCCCCGTAACCCTCGGCCTCTGGGCGCAGGCGGAACTCGTGGCGATGGCCACCGACCTCGCGGAGTTCGTCGGTGCGGCGCTCGGCCTCTACCTGCTGTTCGGCATACCGCTGCTTCCGGCCGCCGTGATCACCGCCGTCGCCTCGTACGCGATCCTCGGCCTCCAGGCCCGTGGGTTCCGGCGGCTCGAGGCCGTCATCGCCGCGTTCGTCGGGGTGATCGTCGTGGCCTTCGCCGTGCAGGTCTTCCTGGCCGGACCGTCCGGCGCTGACATCTCATCCGGCCTCGTGCCGGGCTTCGACGGCACGGAGAGCGTGCTGCTGGCGGTCGGCATCCTCGGAGCCACCGTGATGCCGCACGTCATCTACCTGCACTCCGCGCTCACGCAGCGCCGGGTGCCCGTGACCGACCCCGAGGCGAAGCGGCGACTGTTCCGCTTCGAGGTGGTGGACGTCATCATCGCGATGACCATCGCAGGCCTCGTGAACATCTCGATGCTCGTCATCGCCGCGTCGGTGTTCAACCCGGCCGGTCTGACGGGGGTGGGCGAGGACCTGACGCAGGTCTATGACGCGCTCGGGAGCGTGGTCGGCAGCCACGCCGACGTGCTGTTCGGCGTCGCACTGCTGGCATCCGGGCTGTCGTCGTCAAGCGTCGGCACGCTCGCGGGGCAGGTGGTGATGGAGGGGTTCCTGCGGCGACGGATACCGGTGTGGCTGCGGCGGACCATCACGATGGCACCGGCGTTCATCATCATCGCGCTGGGGGTGGATCCGGTGATCGCCCTCGTGATCTCGCAGGTCATCCTGTCGTTCGGCATCCCGTTCGCCCTGATACCCCTGCTGCAGGTGACGGCCGACCGGCGGGTGATGGGCGTCCTCGTCAACCGGCGGGTGACGACGATCCTGGGCATCGCCATCGCCATCCTCGTCATCGCCCTGAACACGGTGCTGCTCGTGCTCACCTTCGCGGGGGCGTGATGGCGGCGCGACGGCCGGGGATCCGGGGTCCCGGCATCGTGCTCCTGCTCCTCGCAGCCGTCATCGTGATGTGCGCGGGGCCGGCGGCAGCCGCTGCGGACCCCATGATCACCCCTGCGGATCGTGCATCCGTGGCCGCCGTCCCCGGGGTCGTGCGCGTGGCCCAGCCGGAGCCCATCGAGACCGGGCTCGCGCGCGCCGAGGTGCGGGGTCCCCGTGGCGCCGTGTCCCGCGCCGCGTCGGTCGGCGTCGATGACCCGCAGGCGATCCTCATCGCGGTGCCGCGTGATGGGCCCGGGACCTACCGCGTTGCCTGGGCGGGCATGACCGTGGACGGGCACCCATTCGCCGGGACGAGCGTGTTCGCGGTGCGGACGGCGTCACCGGTTGCAGCCCAGGCCCAGGTGCCCGGCTCCGATGGTGCAGGGCCCCTGGCGGTGATCGCACGGCTTCTTGTCCTGATCGGCGTTCTTGGAATGGCGGGCCTGGCCCTGACCCGTGAGTGGGTCCTGTCACGCGCATGGGTGACGGGGGGTCTTGCGCCACCCGGCGCCACGGGCGGCGAGGCGCTGCGCGACCGCGCCGCCGCAAACGCATCCCCGTACGTGATCGGGTGGTGGCGTGCCCTGTGGGTGCTGCTCGCGGCGTGGGTCGCGGGCCTGGCGCTCGCGCTTCCCGTTCAGGCCGCAGCCGTGGGCGGGCAGTGGTCCGCCCTGCTCGGGGATACGCGCTGGGGCGCCGCGTGGATCGGGCTGCTCGTGCTGGCCGCGGCGGGCGCGCTCGTGGCCGCGGTGGTGCGCGGCCGTGATCCGGGGCTGGCGCCATCCGGGGCGCTCCTCTACATCATCGCGCTGCCGGGTCTACTGGGTGCTGTCCTTCTCTCCTGGTCGGGGCACGCGGCCCGCGGAACGGATGCCACGCTCGGAACGGCCCTCGACATCGCCCACGGGTGGGCCACCGCGGCCTGGCTCGGCGGGCTCGTGATGCTGCTCGTCCTTGCCATGCCCCTGCTCGCGGCGCTCGGGTCCGTCGACCGCGTCCGCCTTGGGGCGGCGATCGTGGTGCGCTTCTCCACCGTCGCCGTGATCGCGGTCGTGGTGCTCGTGATCACGGGCACCTACCGGGCGCTCGCGGAGTTGCCGTCTCTCTCGGCCCTCTGGAGCACGGACTACGGGCTTGCGCTACTCGTGAAGCTCGCGGTGTTCGCCGTGATGCTCGTGCTCGCCGCCGGAAACCGCTTCGTGATACATCCGCGGCTCGAGCGCTCGGCACTGGGGCTCGCGCCGGCGGACGCATCGGATGGCGTTCGAGCACTGGCGGCGAGCGTCCGCGTGGAGGTCCTGCTCGGCGTCGCCGTGCTGGCCGCTGTCGCCGTGATGGTGGTCCTGATGCCCCCGACCTGAGCGGCATCATCTGGGCATGGCTGACGACGCCGCACCCGCACGGATCTTCGAGGTCGACGATGTGGTCTCTGCGCTCGAGCGGGTGATCTCCGAGCACACGCGGATGATCTACATCCGTGGCGAGGTGGTGAACCTCCGCTCGGGGCGCGATGGGCGCCTTCTGTGGTTCCGCCTGGAGGACCCCCGGGACGGCCACGATGCGCGCGTGGATTGCTTTGCATACGCCACCGACGTCGCCGATGGCCACGACCTGGCCGACGGCGGGGTCGTACAGGCCGTTGCCCGCCCCGAGTTCTCGCGACGCGACGGCCGGCTGATCATCCGGCTGCGGCGCATCGAGCCCGCAGGGGAGGGGGAGATCCTGCGGATGATCGAGGAGCGGCGACGGCGCCTCGCGGACGAGGGCCTGTTCGACGCCGCCCTCCGGCGGCCCCTGCCATTCGTGCCGGCGGGGGTCGGCCTGGTGACGGCCGCAGGGGGCGCTGCGCGTGCTGATGTGCTGCGGCGGATCGAGGAGCGGTTCCCCACGCGCGTGCTGGTGGCGCATGCCGCGATGCAGGGTGCCGCCTGCGTGTCGGAGGTGACGCGGCAAATCGCCGCGCTCGACGCCGACCCCCGCGTCGACGTCATCCTCGTGGCACGGGGTGGCGGATCGCTCCAGGACCTGCTCCCGTTCAGCGACGAGGCAATGGTCCGCGCGATCCGCGCCACGTCCACGCCCGTGGTGGTCGGAATCGGGCACCAGCCGGATGTGACCCTCGCGTGCCTCGCCGCTGATGCCGCAGGGGCAACGCCCACAGCCGCCGCCGACCTCGTCGTTCCCGACCGCGCCGTGCTGATCGAGGACCTGCGCGCTCTCGGGCGCCGCTTGTCGGCCTCGGCGCTGCGGGTAGCGGGTCGGGCCGCGCGGGAGCTTGATCTGATCGCCGCGCGCCCGGGGCTCGTGCGGCCGCATGAGGCCGTGGTCCGTCGTCCGCGCGAGGCCGTGGAGGCCCTCGCCGCCCGACTGGCCCGCGCCGCGCGGGATGGCGTGGCCGCGCCGGCGCGTGACCTGCGCTCGCTTGACGCCCGCCGCGCGCTGGCCATCGGCACCGCCCAGTCCGGGGCGGCGGCGCGCCTCGCGGTGCTCACCGCGCGCCTCGCGGTGGGAGACCCGGCGCGCCCGCTCGCAGAGGGCTTCGCCCTCGTGCGCGACGAGGCGGGAGACCTGGTGCGCTCGGCCGCTGCGGTCCCGGCAGGCATGCTGCTGTCATTGGAATTCCGCGACGGCGTCGTGCCCGCGCGGGTGGAGGAGGGGGAGGCCTGATGGGCGATGCGGTGCCCGATCTGTCCACGGTCACGATCACGGAGCCCGGAGACGTCCCCGATGGGGTCGCGTTCGAGGACGCCATGGCGGAGCTCGAGGACTGCGTCGATCAGCTGGAGTCCGGCGAGGTCGGATTGGACGAGGCCCTGCGGCTGTTCCGGCGCGGCGCAGCCCTGCAGGCCTGGTGCGAGGCCCGGCTCGAGGCGATCCGGGCCCAGGTGGAGGAGCTCACCGGAGGGGATCCCGAGGACGAGACGTCCTCCTAGGGCACCCCGCCCGTCGGCTCAGTCGCCGTCGGGTCGCGCCCAGAGGGGCTTTCGCACGGTGGCGAACGACAGCCAGGCGACCTCGCGCAGGATCGTCACGCCGTGTTCGCGCTCGAAGGCGGTGATCCAGTAGCGCGAGCGCAGGTCGGTGCTGCCGGCTGCGAATGCGACACCCGCGAGAAGCGCCGCGAACTGCACCCATGAGAAGAGCGCGATGATGACCAGGATGGCGATGAGCACCGCTGGCAGGCCCACCCGGCGCAGGGTCGTTGATTCCGCTTCCATCACGAGGTCCTGGGGCGGTGGGGGTGCGTCGGCGACGGCGTTCCGCAGCCAGCCGCCGCTCACGATCACCTGCGCGAGGCCGAATACCAGCGCCACGATGATGAAGGGGATGATGACCCGTCCTGCGGCATCACCCACCACGATGGATGCCGCGATGACCCCGATCAGGCCGACGCCGGCGAGGCCCCAGCCGCCGATAGCCAGGTCCCGTCTGATTGGTGATGCCACTGCCATGGAGCGGGACTAAACCACAATGAGCGGGAGCGACCGCGCCGCGCCGCCGCGTGGCCGGGCCGTGATGACCCAGCGGCCGCGGCCGAGGGAGGCGCCGCCGAGGCTTCCGGAGAGCACCAGGCGGTTGGCGCCGTCGGCGGCGCTCATCTCGATGGCGCCCACGACCCGATTCGATCCCTGCCGCCGCGCGGTGATCCGCACGCGGCCTGCCCGGGAGAGCCCGAACGTGATCCGGATCGGCTTCCCGGAGCGCACGCGGCTGGGCTGTGCGCGAAGGTCCACGAGCGTCGCCGGGCCCGACGTGGTGCTCCCCGCGACCCCGGTCGCGGCCATCACCCCGGAGGGGGCGTAGGTCGGATCCTGTGCGGGGTCGGTCCATTGCCACGCGACAGGGGCCACTCCATCGTCGCCGATGGTCGCGGCTGGTGCGATGGCGGGCCGCCCGGGGTCCGAGATCGTCGCCGCTGGCGTGAACGCCTCACCTGCGGCGCGCAGGGACGCCTGCGTCACCGCCGTGCCGTCGGATACGGCGGGCCACGCCACCACGGCCGCTCCGGCGCCGCTCACCGCCACCGCGGGAGCACCTGCGGTCACCGCGGAGTCGGAGAGGTCGCGCGGCGGGCCCCACTCCTGGCCGGCGCCCCGTTCGGCCACCTGAACGATGCCGTCACGCGACCAGGCCACCATGGCCGCGCCCGCGGCGTCGAGGCCGACTGCGGCCCCGCGTGCCTGAGGGGCAGGACGCGAAAGGTCCGCGGGCGTGCTCCACCCGCCGGTGATGGGGCGGACCGCCGCCTGCACCACCACGCTGTCGCCGCGCGTGAGGGTCCAGGCCGCCAGCGCCGCGCCGTCGGGGGCGAGCGCCACGGACGGGTCCACGATCACAGCCGTGCCGCTGGGTGACGGGGTGTCGGGAGGGGAAAAGCCCCCGCGGGGGCCCCGCGTGGCGGAGCGCACCCGGTATGTGCCCCCGTCATCCTGCCGCCACAGCACGATCACTCCCGTGCGGCCGCCCGCCACGGCGGGCGCCGAGGCCTGCTCGCCCGGGGGAGACACCCGTGCCAGCGATCCGAAGCGGCCATTGGCCCGGCCGCACGCGGCCCGGACAGCCTTCCCGCCGTCCTCGTTTGACTGCCACGCCACGAGCGGTCCGCATCCGAGGCCGAAGGCCACCTGAGGCGCCACGGCCAGCCTGTCCGCAGGCGACACGTACGTCGCGGGCAGGAAGCGCCTGCGCGCGGGGCGGATACTCGCCCGCACCCGTCCGCGCTCCACCCATGCCACGGCTGCGAGACCGGCATCGGTCATCGCCACCGCCACATCCGTCGCCCCGCGGCTGCTGCCCGGCACGCGCGTGGCCGGGTACCACGGACCGCCCGGGGTACGCAGTGCGACCATCACGCCGGTGCGCGTGGTCCACGCAGCAACCGCACGCCCGTCATCGTTGCCGGCCATCGCAGGTGGTCCCGAGCCGCGGGTCGGGGGCGCGAGGGCCGCGGGCGGGAGCCACGGCGCGGACGTCGCCGCGGCGGGCACAGCGAGCAGTGCGATGAGGGCTGCGGGGCGAAGCACGAATCAATCGTAGGCCGACCCGGGAAGGGAGGGGCGCCTGCCTGTCGAAACAGAGGCACGTGCCACCTGACGCCACCGAGCTCGCCGAGGTCCTCCGCCGTGATTACGAGCGGTTCAGCCCGGCTCAGCAGGCCCTCGCCCGTTACCTCGTCGACCACCTTGCGGAGTTGCCGCTGGTGTCCGCACACGAGGTCGCGCAGGCCGCCCACTGCAGCCCCGCCACCGTGGTGCGCTTCGCACAGGCCCTCGGCTACGCCGGCTACCCGGAGCTCCAGCGCACGGTGCGCCAGGCGCACCGGCCCGGCCTCGGGGTGCGCGTCGTCGGCTCTCCCGGCCAGCCCGGGCGCGTGCAGGTACTCGACTCCGACCGCCTTGCCCTCGAGGACGTCGCAGTGCGCCTCGGCGCGGACGGCGTGCAGCCGCTGGTGGCTCCGCTCGCCGGAGTCGCGCCGATCGTCGTGGCCGGTGATCCCGCGGCCCGCCCCGTGCTGGCCCTCTTGGAGGATCGACTTGCCCGCGGTGGGAGAGAGGTGCTCGTCGTCGACTCGGGCGAGCCCCGCATCCGTATGCGCCTCGGTGCTCTCGCACGGGGTGGCGGTCTGATCGCGATCTCCGTGGGGAAGGAGACCCGCGTCGCGGAGTACGCCGTCGCGGCCGCCCGGGCCGCTGCGGCCCCAGCGGTCGCGCTCGTCGACTCCAGTCTCTCCGCGGCCGCCCGTGCCCCGGTGGTCCGGGTCGTTCCCTCCGAGGAGCGCGGTGGAGAGCCGAGTCTCACCGCGTTCGTAGCGGTGGCGCAGGCCCTTGCGCATGGAATCGCCGCGCATCAGCTGCCGCGGCGCACCCTGACGGCGATCCCCGCCTAGGCCGCCACGCCCCGATGGGGGCACCCCGTTCGGGCCGCTCCGTTCTAGACTGCGGGCGTTACCGATCAGGAGTTGTTGAGTGAGCGACGACGTCGCAGGCAACGGCGCCCAAGGCGCCACCGGCACCGATGCGGTGAAGGCGGGTCTCGCCCGCATGCTCAAGGGCGGCGTGATCATGGACGTCGTCGACGCCGACCAGGCCAAGATCGCCGAGGATTCCGGCGCCTGCGCCGTGATGGCGCTCGAGCGCATCCCCGCGGAGATCCGCAAGGCAGGTGGAGTGGCCCGGATGAGCGACCCCGAGATGATCATGGGGATCCAGGAGGCCGTCACGATTCCGGTGATGGCCAAGTGCCGGATCGGCCACCACGTCGAGGCACAGGTTCTGCAGGCGCTGGAGATCGACTACATCGATGAGTCCGAGGTGCTGACGCCGGCGGATGAATCGAGCCACGTCGACAAGCGGCAGTTCACCGCGCCGTTCGTGTGCGGCGCCACGAACCTCGGCGAGGCCCTCCGTCGCATCGCCGAGGGCGCCGCGATGATCCGGACGAAGGGCGAGGCGGGCACCGGGAACGTGGTGGAGGCCGTCCGCCACATGAAGACGATCACCCAGGACATCCGCCGCGTGGTGTCGGCTACCCCCGACGAGCGGTTCGCCATCGCGAAGGAGATGGCCGCCCCCTTGGAGCTCATCGAGTGGGTGGGGCTGCACGGCCGCCTTCCGGTGGTCAACTTCTCGGCAGGCGGCATCGCCACGCCGGCGGACGCCGCGCTGATGATGCACCTGGGCGCGGAGGGCGTCTTCGTGGGCAGCGGGATCTTCATGAGCGAGGATCCGCCCGCTCGGGCGCGCGCGATCGTGGAGGCCACGACGCACTGGGACGACCCGGATGTGGTCGCGCGGGTGTCCCGTGGTCTGCGCGAGGCCATGCCCGGGCTCGAGATCGGCGAGATCGCCGATGGCGGTCTCCTGCAGACCCGGGGCTGGTGAGCGCAGCCGACGCACGACGCCCCCGAATCGGCGTGCTCGCCGTGCAGGGAGCGGTGTCCGAGCACGAGGCCGCGCTGGCCGACGTGGGAGCGCGCACCACCCGGGTGCGCGCGCCCGAGGACCTCGCGGGCCTGGGTGGCCTGGTGATCCCCGGAGGGGAGAGCACCACGTTCGGCCTCGTCGCCGGGGAGTCCGGCCTGCTGGATGCCGTGCGGCTGCGGGTGGATGATGGCCTGCCGGTACTCGGCACGTGCGCAGGGATGATCATGCTCGCGACGGGTATCGCCGGCGGCGGCCCGCAGCCCCTGATCGGAGGCATGGACATCGTGGTGCGCCGCAACGCCTTCGGACGGCAGGTGCACTCGTTCGAGGCCCCGGTCGAGGTCGCTGTACTGGGCGATCCGCCCATGCAGGGTATTTTTATCCGCGCCCCATGGATCGAGCAGGTCGGCCCCTCGGTCGAGGTGCTCGCCGAGCACGGGGGGCACCCTGTCGCTGCCCGTGATGCGACGCGTATCGTGGCGGCGTTCCATCCGGAGCTCACCGCCGACCGCCGGCTCCACCGGCTGTTCGTCGAGGGCATCGGGCAGGTGGCAGCAGGCACGGAGCACGAGGAGGACACCGTTGTCGGGGCACAGTAAGTGGGCCACCATCAAGCGCAAGAAGGGCGCGGCCGACGCGAAGCGCGGCCAGCTCTTCTCGAAGTTGTCGCGCGCCATCACCGTTGCCGCGCGCGAGGGCGGGGGCGACCCGGTCTCGAACGCCGCGCTCGCCACCGCCGTCGAGAAGGCGCGCGCCAACTCGATGCCCAAGGACAACATCGAGCGCGCGATCCAGAAGGGAACCGGCGCGGGCGGCGACGGCGTGGACTACGAGGCCATCACCTATGAGGGGTACGGGCCCGGCGGCGTCGCGATCATCTGCGTGGCCCTCACCGACAACCGCAATCGCACGGCCAGCGATGTGCGCCACATCTTCACGAAGAATGGTTCGGAGCTCGGCACTCCCGGGAGCGTGGCGTGGCAGTTCGAGCGCAAGGGCATCATCCTCGTGGACGCCGAGGGCGTCGATGAGGAGGCCCTGATGGACGCGGCTCTCGAAGGGGGCGCCGAGGACATCGCCGAGGACGGCTCGCAGTGGCAGGTCGTCACGGAGCCGACAGACCTCTCGGCGGTGCGTGCATCCATCGAGGGGGCCGGATTCGCCGCGGCGTCAGCGGACATCACGATGCTTCCCAAGACGACGGTGGAAGCGGGCGAGAAGGAGGCCCGGCAACTCCTCCGCCTCATCGACAGCCTCGAGGAGAACGACGACGTCCAGGACGTCTACGCCAACTTCGACATCTCCGAGGCCGTGATGGAGGCCGTCGCCGGGTAGACACGGCCCTGGCATGTGCCGCCGGTAGCACCCTGCCGGGGGTGCACGTGCGGGCATGGATCTCGAGAGACAGCCACCACTACCGCCCCCATCCCCCAGCAAGTGTGATGTTGCGTCACACAAAACTGCGAACCAATGGTATGTTAGCCACGCGGGCCAGCGCTCCCGCCGGCAGCATGGTCCAGCCGGAGCCGATGCACCGCGATTCCGGAGGGGGAAGTCCCATGGCGACACCCGGCTACAACACTCACATCCCCGACGACGTCCAGACCCCGGACTCGGTCGAGGTCGAGGGGTCGTCGCTGCGGTTGACGGACGGCTTCGTCAACCGGGCGGACGTTGCCGATGCCTACGCCCTCGCGGATGTCGCCCGGGCGGCGGCCCTGTTCATCAACATGGTTCCTGTCGCCAGCCTCGAGGCGATCAGGCAGGGCTCAGAAGATGCCTTTGAGGGCGGGCCGGTTGAGGCCAACTGGATGATCTTTGACGATCTGATGGACTCCAACAGCCTGTTCCTGACGGGGAACACCGACACGGTCTATGCGTTCTGCACCCTCGACCTGGAGGCATCAGGCCCGGTCGTCATCGAGATCCCGCCGAACTGCGGGCCGAGCACGATCAACGACGCGACATTCTCGTTCGTGGTCGACATGGGGCCGCCTGGCCCGGACCGGGGTGCGGGGGGCAAGTACCTCATCCTCGGGCCGGACTACTCAGGGCCGCTCAGTGATACGCCGACCGGGGGGACCGCGGAACACGAGGGGGAGACGTATTTCGTCGCCCATTCGCCGACCCACGTCAACTGGGTTCCGTGCCGGGGAATGCTGGTTGACGGCGACACGGGGCCCGCCTCGGACCTGTTCCGGAACGGAATCAGGGCCTATGCCCTGAAGGACAAGGACGACCCGCCGGCGATGAACTGGAAGAACATGTCCGGGGTGGAGATCAACACGATCCACTCCAATCACGCGTCGTTCTTCGAGGAGATCCACAGGGCGATCGACAAGGAGCCGCCCGAGGCATTCGATCCGGAAATTCTCGGGATGGCCAGCCTCCTCGGAATCCGGAAAGGTGAGTCGTTCGCGCCGTCGGAGCGTCAGCGCGAGGCCCTCGAGCAGGGTGTGGTCGTTGGTAACGCCTACGCGCGCGCTGTCTCGTTCGCCCCGCGTGCCCCTGAGGCGTACCTGTACGGCGAGGAGACCAGCAAGTGGTACACGATGCTGTACGGAAACGACTACCGCTACCTGATCGACGACGGTGCCGGGGGCGTTGACGCCGAGGCACGCCTTGCCTTCTACTACGTGGCGACCGTCAACACGCCCGCCATGATCCTGAAGATGCCGGGCATCGGTTCGCAGTACGCGGTGATCGCGCGCGACAGCGACGGGGAATGGCTCGATGGCGACCGCACCTACTCCATGCGGCTTCCTCCGGATGCGCCCGCCAAGAACTTCTGGTCTCTCGTCGTATACGACGTCCAGACCCGTTCGATGCTCCAGACGCCCGACCAGCCGTTCCCGAGCGTCAACAGCATGAGGCGCGACCTCGTGACCGAGCCGGACGGCAGTGTCAACCTTTGCTTCTCCGCTGAGCGGCCCGCGGAGAAGGTCGGCAACTG
>JAPOLI010000029.1 GCA_029977205.1 bacterium | reverse complement strand
AACGCGGACTTCCTGCGCGAGGGGGTCGATGGCCTCGAGGGTGACGAGGTGCGTCTCGGCCTCATCAGTCCGCTCCGGCCCGGCCTGCTGCGCGGCATGGGGGATGACCACCGATACCTCCTCATGCCGATTCGCCTGCCGGGGTAGGCCTGTGATGCCGGGAGCCTGGGTGGCCACGCGGCTCGATGTATCGGACGTCCGCTCGTGGGCGCGCGTATCGGTGGACCTGCCCGAGGGCGGGGTGGTGTTGTCCGGACCGAACGGAGCCGGCAAGACCTCGCTCGTCGAGGCACTGGTGCTCGCGTGCCTCGGCGTGTCGTGCCGTACCTCACGCGAGGCCGAGACCATCCGCACGGGCGCGCCAGCGCTGCATGTGGGCCTCGACCTGCGAGGGCCGGAGGGCGCCGAGCGGCGCGAGATCGGCTTCGCTCCGCGTCAGGGCCGACGGCTATCACGCGATGGCGAGCCGGTGCGGGGGCTGGCCGACTGGCGCGCCGACGGCAGCGTGCTCGTGTTCCTCCCCGAGGAACTCCGCGCCGTGAAGGGTCCTCCGGCAGCGCGCCGCCGGCACCTCGACCGCTTGCTCGAAGCGGCCACCCCGGGCTACGCGGACGACCTCGCCGCCTATGGCGCTGCGCTCGCCCAGCGCAACGCCGCACTCAGGAACGTCCGCGCCGGACGGGCGGGTCTGGATACGGTCGCTCCCTGGGACGAGCCCATTGCCGCGCATGGCGCTCGTGTGGCACTCGCGCGACGCGCGGCCGCCCACGACCTCCGTGAGCCGTTTGCCGAGTGGCTTGAGGCGCTCGGGGGCGGCCCCGGCGGCCTCATCGGCCTGGAGTCCTCGCCAGCCGGCCTCGCCGATGTGATGGACGCAGAGGTCGAACAGGCGCTGAGGGACCGCATGGCGACATCCCGCGATCGCGAGGTGGCCGCGGCGATGACCCTCGCCGGCCCGCATCGTGACGATGTGTTCATCGGGCAGCAGCGGGGTGACGGGGCGGTGGACCTGAGAAAGGTGGGGAGCCAGGGTGAACAGCGCACCGCGGTGCTCGCCCTGCTCATGGCCCACCGTGCGCACCTCGGGGCGCGCACCGGACTGCCGATTCTCGTGCTGGACGATGTCCTGTCGGAGCTCGACCCGGACCGGCGGGGCCGCCTGCTGGACGCCGTCGTGGGGGAGGGCCAGTGCATCCTGACCACAGCCGACCCCGGCGCAGCCCAGGCCGCCGCCGAGCGCGGCGCGCGCGTGCTCGGCGTGAGGGAGGGGCTTCTTGCCGCCTAGGAGGCGCCGTGATCCGGTGAGCGTGGGCGACCTCCTCGGGCGCGCCACCCGGAAGTTCACGCGGCCGGGCGACTCGGTGCTGGCTTCTGTGCGCGCGGCCTGGCCGGAGGCCACCGGACCGGGCACCGTGAACCACGCATATCCGATCCGGCGGAGCAGGGCCGGGGTGGTGACGGTGGCCTGCAGCGACGCCGTGTGGGCCCACGAGATGGACGCACGCGCGGAGCAGCTCGAGGCCAGGCTCGCTGACATCCTGGAGGACCCCTCAGCCGTGTCCGGACTGCGGTTCGTGGTGGCCGACCACGCTCTCCCGGCGGCCGAGCCCGAGGCCGCGCCACGTGCGCCGCTGCCCCCACCGGACCCGGCCGCCCTCGCGCGTGCGGCTGACGCCACGCGGGATGTCGAGGACCCCGAGGTGCGCGAACTCCTCACGCGCGCTGCAGCTCGCGCGCTGGAGCGTGACGCGGAGTCCTGAACGGCCCCCGCCACCGTTTTTCCGTGGGACCCACTGGTAGATTTCTCCCTGCAAAACCGAGGCGTTCGGGCACCCCTGCCCTACCCGCCGCGCTGACCCGGGACGGCCCCTGAGGAGGGGCGGCATGGGCCGGCCGAACTCGAGGAGACAGGTGACCGAACCGGGTTTCGACGCCACCACCGATGCGGGCACATACGACGCCGGCGCCATCACCGTGCTGGAGGGCCTCGAGGCCGTCCGTAAGCGCCCGGGCATGTACATCGGGTCCACGGGTCCACGGGGGCTCCACCACCTTGTGTACGAGGTGGTTGACAACTCCGTGGACGAGGCCATGGCCGGCCACTGCGACAACGTCGAGGTGGTGCTGCACCCCGACGGGTCGTGCTCTGTGACCGATGACGGGCGCGGCATCCCCGTCGCCGCGATGGAGGACCAGGACGGCAAGAGCGCCCTCGAGGTGGTGCTCACCGTCCTGCACGCCGGCGGCAAGTTCGGCGGCGAGGGCTACAAGGTGTCCGGTGGCCTGCATGGCGTGGGCGTGTCGGTGGTGAACGCGCTCTCGGAGACCCTCACCGCCGAGGTGCGCCGTGACGGCCATCTCTGGGTGCAGGGCTACGAGCGCGGCGCCCCGGGCGGCCCGATCACCGATGCCGGCTCCGCCGATGCCACGGGGACCTGCATCCGCTTCACGCCGGACCCGGAGATCTTCGAGGAGACCGACTTCGACTACGACACCCTGGCGATGCGCTTCCGGGAGACGGCATTCCTCACGCCTGGCCTGCGCATCTCGCTCACCGACGAACGGGGGGAGCGGCGTGAGGACTCCTTCCACTACGAGGGCGGCCTTGTCGACTTCGTGAAGCACCTCAACGCCACGAAGGACCCACTTCACGGCGACATCATCGCGATATCCGCCGAGGGTGATGAGGGCCAGGTGGACATCGCCATGCAGTGGACATCCGGCTTCACGGAGTCGGTTTTCACCTTCGCGAACAACATCAACACGCATGAGGGCGGCACGCACCTCACCGGCTTCCGCACTGCGCTGACCCGGTGCATCAACGACTACGCCCGGGCAAAGGGCCTGCTCAAGGAGAAGGACGACAACCTCGAGGGCAACGACACCCGCGAGGGCCTCACCGCCATCGTGTCGGTGAAGCTGCGCGAGCCGCAGTTCGAGGGCCAGACCAAGACGAAGCTCGGCAACAGCGAGTTCGCCGGATTCGTCGCAACGATCGTCAACCAGAAGCTCGCGGAGTTCCTCGAGGAGAACCCGCAGACGGCCAAGGCGATCTGCACCAAGGCGTCCAACGCCGCCCAGGCCCGGCTTGCGGCGCGGAAGGCGCGCGACCTGGCACGACGCAAGGGCGTGATGGACTCCACGAGCCTCCCCGGGAAGCTCGCCGACTGCTCCGACCGCGATCCCGAGAACACCGAGATCTTCCTCGTGGAGGGCGACTCCGCGGGCGGCTCCGCCGTGCGCGCCCGGCAGTCGTCCTTCCAGGCGATCCTGCCCCTGCGCGGGAAGATCATCAACGTCGAGAAGGCCCGCATCGACAAGGTGCTGAGCAACACGGAGATCCAGGCGATGATCACCGCCATGGGCACCGGCATCGGGGGCGACTTCGACCTGTCGAAGGCCCGGTACCACAAGCTGATCATCATGACCGACGCCGATGTGGACGGCGCGCACATCCGCACGCTGATCCTCACGTTCCTGTTCCGGCACATGCCGGAGATCGTGGACGCGGGCTACGTCTACATCGCCCAGCCGCCCCTGTACAAGGTCAAGCAGGGCAGCACCGAGCAGTACATCGAGAAGGAGTCCGACCTCGAGGACTGGCTGCTCGAGCGGAACATCGGCGACATGACCCTGCACACCGCCACGGGAGACGAGTCGGCCCTGACCAAGGCACGGTTCCAGCGGTACGCCCGCGCATTGCGCGAGCACGACGGGTGGTCGTCAGCGCTCAGGGCCATCCACGGCAACGAGGTGATGGAGTTCGTGCAGGTGCACGGCCTCGTCGAGGCGGAGCCGGCGGACCTGGCTGCCCTCGAGGCCGCTGTGGTGGCAGCATCGGGCGAGGCCGCGGACTTGGTGGTGCTCGACACCGATGCCGCCGCGCGAACGCTGCGCGCCCGATCTGTGGAGGCCCGCACGGGCGAGGCCCGCACCGTGACGATCCCGATGGCCCTGTATGAGGCACCCGAGCTGGCCTCGTTCCGCAGCGCGCGCGCCAAGCTGCGCGATCTCGTGGGAGACGCCCCGTTCACCGTCACCAGGGGAGCGCGACGCCGTGAGGCAGCGACGTACGACGCCCTGCGGGGCGCGATCATGGAGCTCGCCCGCGAGGGCATCTCCCTCAGCCGCTTCAAGGGGCTCGGGGAGATGAACGCCGAGCAGTTGTGGGAGACCACGATGGACCCCGAGCGACGAATACTGCAGCAGGTGACGATGGACGACGCTGCGGCGGCCGACCTGCTGTTCTCGATGTTGATGGGCGACAAGGTCGAGCCGCGGCGCGACTTCATCGAGCGCAACGCGCGCTCCGTCGAGTTCCTGGACGTCTGAGATGGCGATCGACCGACACGGGAGGATCGAGCCCCGCGAGCTCGCCGAGGAGATGCGCTCCTCGTACCTCGACTACGCCATGAGCGTGATCGTGGGACGCGCGCTCCCCGATGTCCGTGATGGGCTCAAGCCGGTGCACCGGCGCGTGCTCTTCGCGATGCACGACAGGGGCCTGCAGCCGGACCGCGGGTACGTGAAGAGCGCGAACATCGTGGGAACCGTGATGGGCGAGTACCACCCCCATGGCGACTCGGCGATCTACGACGCCCTCGTGCGACTGGCCCAGGACTTCAACAGCCGGTACCCCACGGTCGACGGCCAGGGCAACTTCGGGTCGCAGGAGTTCGCGGCGGCTGCCATGCGCTACACGGAGGCCCGTCTGTCGCGGTACGCGACGGAGATGCTGCGCGACATCGACGAGGACACCGTCGACACGATCGCCACCTACGACGACCGCCGCCGTGAGCCGACTGTGCTTCCGTCGCGGGTGCCCAACCTGCTTGTCAATGGCTCCGCCGGCATCGCGGTGGGCATGGCCACCAACATCCCGCCCCATAACCTGGGCGAGGTGGTGGACGCCTGCATCGCCATGATCGACGACCCATCCATCGACTCCGACGGCCTCATGCAGTACGTCAAGGCCCCCGACTTCCCGACGGCCGGCCAGATCGTGGGCATCAGCGGTGTGCGGGACGCCTACCGCACCGGCCGTGGCCGGGTGGTGGTGCGCGGGCTCGCGCACAACGAGCCGCTCAAGCACGGGCGCAACGCCATCGTGTTCACCGAGCTCCCCTACCAGGTGAACAAGTCCGAGATGCTGCGCAAGATGGCCGAGCTCGCCAACGACGGCGTGCTCAAGGAGATCGCCGACCTGCGTGATGAGAGCGGCCGCGACGGCGTGCGCGTGGTCATCGAGCTGCGCCGTGATGCCGTCCCGAAGGTGGTGCTGAACAAGCTGTACAAGCACACCCAGGCGCAGACGACGTTCGGGGTCAACGCCATCGCGCTCGTGGATGGAGTGCCGCGCACGCTCTCGTTGCGCGACATGATCCGCTTCTACCTCGACCACCAGCGCGATGTCATCCGGCGCCGGTCACGCTTCCGCCTCGACCGCGCCGAGACGCGCGCGCACGTGCTCGAGGGCCTGCTGGTGGCACTCAAGGACATCGACGCGGTGATCGCGCTCATCCGCGCTGCCGCCGATCCGGACGCCGCCCGTGAGGGCCTCATGAGCACGTTCGACCTCAGCGAGCTGCAGGCCCGCGCCATCCTGGACCTCCGGCTCCAGCGCCTCACCCAGCTCGAGGCCGGCAAGATCGAGGGCGAGTACGCCGAGCTCCAGGCGGAGATCGCCGACCTGCGGGCGATCCTCGGCGACGAGGCGCGCGTGTACCAGGTGATCCGCGACGAGCTCACCGACGTGCGGTCCCGCTACGCCGACGATCGGCGGACCGAGGTGATCCCCGCCGAGGGGGAGATCGACCTCGAGGACCTCATCGCGGAGGAGGAGATGGTCATCTCCATTACCGCCGGTGGGTACATCAAGCGGCTGCCGGTCACGACCTACCGGGCACAGCGACGCGGCGGCAAGGGCCTGCGCGGTGCGAAGCTCAAGGACGAGGACCGCGTGGACCATCTGTTCATCGCATCCACGCACGACTACCTGCTCTTCTTCACCAACCAGGGCCGCGTGTACCGCCAGAAGGTGCATGAGATCCCGCAGGCAGCGCGCGACGCGCGCGGGCGGCACATCGCGAACGTGCTCGCCCTGCTGCCGGACGAGGAGATCCGGCAGGTGTTCAACACCCGCGACTACGCGGAGGGGAAGTACCTCGTGCTGGCCACCCGCGACGGCATGGTCAAGAAGACGGAGTTCACCGCCTACAACACGGTCCTCAAGGAGGCCGGGATCATCGCAATCCGGCTCTCCGACGGGGACGAGCTCGTGGGCGTGCAGCTCACCGATGGCGACGCCGACCTCCTCATCGTGTCGGCCCGTGGCCAGGCCGCGCGCTTCAGCGAGGAGAAGGTGCGCGCCACCGGCCGTGGCACCCAGGGCGTCCGCGCCATGAATCTGGGCGAGGGCGACCGCGTGCTGGCAGTGGGCGTGGCGGACGACGAGCACGACCTGCTCGTGGTCACGGGCAACGGCTACGGCAAGCGCACGGCGCTCACCGAGTACCCCAGCAAGGGGCGCCCGACGAAGGGCGTGCGCACCATCAAGGTGAGCGATCGCAAGGGTGAGCTCATCACGGCCCGGATCGTCCGCGGCGGGCAGCAGCTGCTTCTGGTGTCCAAGAACGGCCAGGTCATCCGCATCGAGGTGGATGCCGTCAAGCGCATGGGGCGCAGCACCGAGGGCGTGCGCCTCATGGATGTCGGTGACGACGACCAGGTGGTCACGTGCGCCCCGGTCGATGAGCAGGAGACCATCGACGACGAGCCGTCAGGTGACACTGGCGCACCGGACGTCGAGGGCGAGGCGCCCGCCGACGACACGGCCGACGCGGATGGGCCTGGGCCGGACGACGAGGAGGCATGATCCCGCGCCCAGCCCCGGGGTTCGGTGCCAGGCAGTGCTCCGGGCGTCAGTGCCACTGCAGGCGCGGGGTCCTGACCACCCGCCGGGTGGTCACTGCGGCCGTGCGACAGCCAGCAGGCCGTCCCCCTGGCCGATGAGACCCAGGGTCCACTCCACCGGATAGGCGAGCAGGCGCACCGGCAGGGCATCTCCCCATCCGCGCTGCCGGGTGCCACCGCTGGTGCGGGCATCGAGCGATCCGGGGAGCACGCCCATCAGCGGCGTGGTGCGGAGAGAGGTGGTGCGGAAGCCGGCGAGCGCGAGCACCCAGCGCAGGGAGTCGCGGTCGTAGTGGACGAGGTGGCGCGGAAGCTCGAGCCCGTCCCACGCCTCGTGCGTGGCACGGGCGGCAAGCGACCGGATGTTCGGCACGCCGACGATGAGGCGCCCGCCCGGTGCGAGCAGATCCCGGATGGCGCCGAGGGCGCCGAGCGGGTCGGGCAGGTGCTCGAGCACCTGCGACATCCGGATGACGTCCCACGGCCCCTCGGGTAGGCGGCCCTCATGCAGGATGGCGTCCAGGGATCCGTGCAGCACCCAGCGGTTTCCTGCCGCGTGTGCGACCTCGACTGCCTGCGGTGATGGCTCGAGGCCCCACGCGTCGTGGCCGGCGTTGCGCAGGGCCATCACCGCACCCCCCGTGCCGGCACCGACGTCGAGCACGGTCATGCCCGGCCTCATGGGTCCACCGACCTCGGCCTCGGGGATCGCCACGCCGAGGGCACGCGACGCGAGGGTGCCCGACCGTGCTGCGCGGGCCAACGCCGCGCGCGATCCGCGGGCGGTGATCGACTCCCCCGAGGCGTGCTGGGGATAGTCCTCGGGGTACCACGCCGCAGGGTCGTCCGGCCATGGGTCGGTGCGGCACAGCCGACATGACGTGCACTCCACCACCCGGAACTCGCCGGGCATTCCGCGGCGGTGATCCTGCGCGCGCAGCACCTCGTGGCCACCGGACGATCCGCAGATGGGGCACGAGGAGGAGTGGGTGGCAGCGGAACCCGGCACGTGCGGGAGGATACGGCCCCGAAACAAGTACCCTTGCCGGAACGTGACGCCGCTCCCGGACCCCAAGGAGATCCTCCCGCACAGGGAGCCGTTCATCTTCGTCGACGAGATCCTCGAGCTCGTGCCGGGGGAGTCGGCCCGCGCTCGCTGGACGCTGCGTCCCGACACCCCCTTCCTCGAGGGGCACTTCCCCGGCGAGCCGATCATGCCCGGCGTCATCATCGTGGAGGCGCTTGCCCAGACCGGTGCCCTCGCGGCGCTGTCGACCGAGGACGGTGCCGGCAAGCTCGCGCTGTTCGCCGGGGTGGATAAATGCCGCTTCAAGCGGCCGGTCCGCCCCGGGGACACGCTGGAGTTCGAAACTCGTGTCACCCGCGTGCGTGGGCCCATCGGCGAGGCCGAGGCGGTCGCCAGGGTCGGCGATGAGGTTGCCTGTCAGGCGATCCTGAAGTTCGCCATCGTCGATCGTGCGCAGATGGAGGGCAGGTGAGTCTGGTGGCGACCACCGGGCGCGCCCGTCCGCGCGCCCGGCTGACCGGCGTGGGCACCTACGTGCCGACGCGGGTGCTCACCAACGCGGAGCTCGAGGAGATGGTGGATACCAGCGATGAGTGGATCGTCTCGCGCACCGGCATCCATGAGCGCCACATCGCCGCCGATGACGAGGCCACGACGGACCTCGCCGCGGCTGCGGTGCGCGATCTCCTCGAGCGCACCGGCACAGACCCGAGCTCCGTGGACCTGCTCGTGGTGGCCACCACGACCCCCGACTATGTCTTCCCGCCGTGTGCCCCGCTCGTGGGGACCAAGAGCGGCATGGACTACGTCGCCGCCTACGACACCAACGCCGTCTGCTCCGGCTTCATGTACGGGATCGCCCAGGCCACGGGGATGATCGAGAGCGGCATCGCCCGCCGCGCCGTGGTCGTCGGCGCCGAGACGCTCTCGCGCATCATCGACTGGGACGACCGCGCCACGTGCGTGCTGTTTGCCGACGGTGCAGGCGCCGTGATGCTCGAGGCCGATGAGGGCGAGCAGGGAAGCGGCGTGATGGGCGTCGAGCTGGGCTCCGATGGCAGCAGCCCGTCCGATCTCTGGGTTCCGGCTGGGGGCACCCGCACCCCGCGTACCGACGACACCCCGCGCGCCGAGAGCTGCATCCAGATGAATGGGCGTGAGGTGTTCCGCTTCGCGACCCGCATCCTCGTGGAGAGCTCGAACCGGCTCCTCACGGAGGCCGGCATGACGATCGACGACGTGGACCTCATGGTGGCCCATCAGGCGAACGAGCGCATCCTGGACCACGCGTCGGAGCGGATGGGCATCGCCCGCGAGAAGGTGGTCATGAACCTCGATCGCTACGGCAATACCTCCTCGGCCAGCATTCCCCTGGCCCTTGCGGACGCCCGGGACCGTGGGATGCTCGAGGATGGCGCGGTCCTGCTGATGGTCGGGTTCGGGGCCGGCCTCACGTGGGGCAGCGTTCTCGTGCGCTGGGAGCCACGCTCATGATCGTGCTGCTCTTCCCGGGCCAGGGCGCCCAGCAGGTGGGAATGGGCCGCGACCTCGCCGACGCCTTCCCCGTTGCGGCGGATACCTTCGCCGAGGCCGATGACGCGCTCGGCTACGACATCACCCGGGTGATCTTCGAGGGACCCGAGGAGGACCTGGTCCGCACCGACGTGTGCCAGCCCGCCATCCTCGCCATGAGCGTCGCGTGCCTGCGCGTCGCGACCGATCACGGCCTCCGGGCCGACCTTGCGATGGGGCACTCGCTGGGCGAGTTCTCCGCACTCGTCGCGTGCGGGTCCATCGACTTCGCAGATGCCCTGCGGCTCGTCGGCGAGCGTGGCGCCGCCATGCAGGTTGCAGGGGAGGAGCGCCCCGGCACCATGGCGGCCATCCTCGGGTTGTCCGATGAGGAGGCGGAGGAACTCTGCGGCGAGGCCGGCGAGGTGTGGCCCGCCAACTACAACTGCCCCGGCCAGGTGGTGGCGTCGGGGTCGGTCGACGGCATCGGGCGCCTTCTCGCCATCGCAGGTGAGCGCGGAATCAAGGCGACGCAACTCAAGGTGGGAGGCGCGTTCCACAGTCCCCTGATGGCGCCGGCAGCCGAGCGCCTGGCTCCGGCGCTCGAGGCATGGGACCCCCGCCCGCCGTCGCCGCAGTTCCTGTCCACCACGACCGCGCAGGTGGAACCTGCCGATCGCATGCGGCCCGTGCTCCTCGACCAGCTCACCTCGCCCGTGCGGTTCGGCCATGCCGTGGAGACGGCCCTGGCGATGGGCGCGGACACCTTCGTCGAGTTGGGTCCCGGCCGCGTGCTCTCGGGACTGGTGAAGCGCATCCGGCGTGACGCCACGCTGCATCAGGTGTCGGGACCGGATGGACTCACGGGCCTTGCGGAGCTGATGGCATGAGCACGGCGCTCGTCACGGGTGCAAGCCGTGGGATCGGGGCAGCCTGTGCGGTGGCGCTGGCCGCGGGCGGTCACGACGTGGCCATCGGCTACGTCAACGATCTCAGCGGTGCCGAGGCCACCGCGACAGCGGTGGAAGCCGCCGGTGCGCAGGCCGCTGTGGTGCAGGGGGACATCGCCGACTCCGCCGCGGCCGAGGCTGTGGTTGCGGGCGCGGAGGATGCCCTCGGCCCGCTGGATGCCCTGGTGCTGAACGCCGGCATCACCCGCGACGGGCTGACGATGCGCATGAGTGACGATGACTGGCAGGACGTGATCAACACCAACCTCTCCGGGTCGTTCTACTGCGCGCGCGCGGCGCTGCGCGGCATGATGAAGCGCCGGGCGGGATCGATCGTCGCGGTCTCGTCGGTGGTCGGACTCATGGGCAATGCGGGTCAGGTGAATTACGCTGCCGCGAAGGCAGGGCTGATCGGCATGACGAAGTCGCTCGCGAAGGAGGCGGGTTCGCGCGGGGTGAGGGCCAACGCCATCGCCCCCGGCTACATCAGCACCGACATGACCGACGTGCTGTCGGACGACATCAAGGAGCAGTTGATCGGCCATACACCGCTGGGGCGGCTGGGCACGCCAGAGGACGTCGCGGGTCTCGTGGCGTTCCTGTGTTCTGATGCCGCATCGTTCATCACCGGGACCGTCATCCCGGTGGACGGCGGTCTGGGGATGTAGGCGGGGTTCACGATGGGTACGACGCTCATAGACGTCAGGGGACTGCGACGCGTGGTGATCACGGGCATCGGCCTCGTGTCGCCGCTCGGCATCGGGCGCGAGGAGGCCTGGGAGGCCGCGAAGGCCGGCACCTCCACCGCGTCGCCGATCCGTCAGTTCGACCCGGCTGAGTGCGACACGCACTTTGCCTGCGAGGTGCCCGAGTCGTTCGACATCGAGCAGTTCCTTGATCGCAAGACGGCCCGGCGCATGGACCGCTTCTCACACCTCGGCGTGGCATCCGCGATGCTCGCGTACGAGGAGTCGGGCATCGCGAGTTCCATCACGCCGGAGCGCATGGGCGTGATCATCGGGTCGGGCATCGGCGGCATCCAGACCTGGCATGAGCAGACCGTGCGCCTGCGCGACCTCGGCCCCACGCGCCTGAGCCCGCTCTTCATCCCCACGATCATCGCCAACATGGGGGCGGCCCAGGCATCGATGGAGATCGGCCTCCAGGGCCCGCTCTCCTGCTCGACCACGGCGTGTGCCTCAGCCAACCACGCCATCGGTGATGCGTATGACCACATCCGCCTCGGACGGGCGGACGCCATGATCGCCGGCGGAGCGGAGGGCGCGGTGGCCCTGGTGGGCATCGCCGGGTTCAATGCCATGAAGGCTCTCTCCACGCGCAACGACGACCCCGGCACGGCCAGCCGCCCGTTCGACCTCGGGCGCGATGGCTTCGTGATGGGCGAGGCCGGCGCGGTGCTGGTCCTCGAGGAGCTGGGCCACGCGCTGGACCGCGGCGCGGAGATCATCTGCGAGCTCGCGGGCTACGGCCTGTCGGGTGACGCGCACCACATCACCGAGCCCGACCCCACGGCGGTGGGCCCCGCGCTTGCGATGACGATGGCGCTGGCAGATGGAGGTCTCGAGGCGTCCGAGGTGGACTATGTGAACGCGCACGGCACCTCCACGCCCGTGGGTGACCCATCGGAGATCCGCGTGATCCTTCGCGCCCTGGGCGAGGAGAAGGCTGCTGCCACGATGGTGAGCAGCACGAAGTCGATGCACGGGCACACGCTCGGTGCCGCCGGGGGCCTCGAGGCGGCCCTCACGGCCCTTGCGGTGCGCGATGGCATCGTGCCCCCCACCATCAACGTCACCGAGCTGGATCCCGAGTGCGCCGGCGTGGACCACGTGCTCGACACCGCACGCGAGGCCGATGTGCGCGTGGCGCTCTCGAACGTGTTCGGCTTCGGCGGGCACAACGCCACCCTGGCCTTCCGTCGCATGGAGGACTGATGGCGAAGGCCGGGCACGCCGGAGGCCACTTCCCGGGCAGGCTGCGAGTCGCCCTGACCCCCATCCGCGACGCCTGGTTCCGCCTGGCCACGCTGGTCTACGGCCCGGGGACCCGCACGCGGCCATGGACGTGGATCGGTGACGAGCGCATCGCGATCGGCAGCGTGCCCACCCCCGAGAGCCTTCAGCTGCTGGCGAGGGACGGCGTGACGCACGTGGTCAACTGCCGAGCGCGCATGCAGACCCACTTCAGCCAGGACCTGTCGGCCGAGCGCCAGGTGTTCGGTGACCGCAACGTCGCCGTGGCGCCCATGTGGGACCACGGTCGTCACCAGCCGCCCGAGAAGTGGGCACGCGCCGCCGAGATCGCCGCGGGCTGGCTGGACGACGACCCCCAGGCGCGGGTGCTCATCCACTGCCAGCGCGGCAGGCGCCGGTCGCTGTTCGTGGCCTACGCGGTGCTGCGCCTGCGCGGCCGCTCCCCTGAGGTGGCGGCACGCGAGCTGCTGGAGCATCGGCACGAGGCACGGCTGGTGCCGACATACCGGAAGGCCGTCGAGGATTGGCTTGCCACGGGGGTATCGCCGATCCACCAAACCGACGTCGAGGCCGTGAGATGATGGGGCCCCGATGAGTCGCGTCGGACGCAACATCCATGTGTCGGTCGATCGCCTGCGCCAGCTCGCGAACCGTGAGGGGCGCCCGCGTCGCATCACGGCCGACGCCGGCACATGCCCCAAGTGCGACAGCCATTACTCCGCCGACGAGATGCGCCGCAACCTGCGGGTGTGCCCCGCCTGCGGCCACCATTTCCCCGTCACGGCCCGTGAGCGGATGGAGCAGCTCGGTGAGCCGGGGGGCTACGTCGAGCTCTGGCCCGAGCTCAGGGCGTCGGACCCGCTGCAGTTCACCGACCTCAAGCCGTACACCGAGCGCATCGTGGATGCCGAGAAGTCCACGGGGATGGGTGAGGCCATCGTGTGCGCCGAGCTGCAGGTGCGCCACCAGCCCGCCGTGGCGGCGGTGATGGACTTCTCGTTCATGGGCGGAAGCATGGGCGCGGTGGTGGGCGAGAAGTTCGCGCGCGCCTGCGACCACGCGGCGCAGAAGGGACTCCCGCTCATTGTCGTGGCGGCGTCCGGTGGCGCGCGCATGCAGGAGGGCACCCTGGCGCTCATGCAGATGGCCAAGACGGTCATCGCGCTCGACGCGCTCGCCGAGGCCCGCGTGCCGGTGGTCGTCGTGCTGGCACACCCCACGACCGGTGGCGTGTGGGCCTCGTTCGCATCCCTTGGTGATGTCACCTACGCCGAGCCGGGCGCGCTCATCGCGTTCAGCGGGCCGCGCGTGATCGAGGAGACCACCCGCGAGGTGCTGCCCGAGGACTTCGGGCGGGCCGAGGCCCAGCTGCGCAATGGCCAGGTGGATGCCGTCGTGGATCGCCGGGAGCTCGCCGAGCGGATCGGACGCGTGCTGCACATCCTCGCCCGCCCGCCCGGCACGGCCGGCAGCACGGCCGCGCCCGCGCTGCAGTGGGCGCAGGGCGGCGCGCAGCGGGTGGGGGGTGCCGTGCAGGCGCTGCCGACCCTGCCGCGCAAGATGATGGATCGCATGCGCCCGGGATCAACTGATGGCGAGGACAGCGGGGAGACGCCCGCATGACCGATCGCAAGCAGGCCGGGCGCCTCCGCAAGGTCACCGACAAGGTCAGGCGCGGGCAGGAGCCGGCGGAGGACGACCTCTGGGAGCGCGTTCAGCTCGCGCGCCATGCCGAGCGCCCGTACACGCTCGACTACATCAACCGGCTCTGCACGGACTTCGAGGAGCTGCACGGCGATCGGTACTTCGCAGACGACGCGGCGCTGGTGGCGGGCTTCGGTCGCTACCACGACACCCCGGTTGCCTTCATCGGCCAGCAGAAGGGCCGCGACACGAACGAGCGGACCTATCGCAACTTCGGCATGGCCGGTCCCGAGGGCTACCGCAAGGCGATGCGCGTGATGGAGATCGCCAACCGCCTGGGCATGCCGGTGGTGACCCTGATCGACACCCCGGGTGCGTTCCCGGGCGCGAGCGCGGAGGAGCGTGGGCAGGGCGGCGCGATCAGCCGGAGCATCCAGATGATGTGGCGCCTCGATGTGCCCACGGTTGCCGTGGTCATCGGCGAGGGCTCCTCGGGCGGCGCGCTGGGGCTCGGCGTCGCGGACCGGGTGCTCATGCTCGAGAACAGCACCTACTCGGTGATCAGCCCGGAGGGCGCCTCGGCGATCCTCTGGCGTGATGCGAGCAAGGCGAAGCTGGCGGCGCAGGCGTTCAAGCCCACCGCGGCCAACTGCTACCGGTGGGGCGTCGTGGACGCCGTGGTGCCGGAGCCCGAGGGCGGAGCGCACACGGATCACGAGCAGGCCGCGGAGATCCTCGACCAGTACCTGTCGCGGTCACTCGTCGAGCTCGCTGCGATGCCGCCCGCTGAGCGCCGCCGCGCCCGGCGGGAGCGCTTCCGCAAGCTCGGGCCCCTTCGCGACCCTGAGGGGGGCATGGGCATGGCCACCGGTCGCGAGACCCCGCCTCCGGGCTGAGCATGCCGACCGAGGAGGACCCCGACGAGCGCCGGATGGATGCGAGGCGGCTTGCTCCCATCGACGACGCCCTCGCGCTCGCCCGCCAGGCCCCCGACGGCGAACCATCAGATCCATGGCCGCAGGTCCGGGACATCCTTGACGATGCCCGTGCGGGCCTCCCGGACGCGGAGTTCGATGCCGTGGTCAGTGCCACGCGGCGCGTGATCCACCCGCTCATGCAGGGTCACCCACCGGAGTGGCCACCGGCGGGCCCGTCAGACGGCGGGAGCCTGCCGGCGGGCGCCGCCGCCGCGATGCGCGACCTGCGCGCAACCCTGTGCCTGTCCGCGCGGCATGGCGGGCCGGGCAGCGCACGCGCCTTGGCCATGCTCGGGCGCCGCATCGACGCACACCTCGACGACCTCGTGACCGGGCAGGACATCTAGGTCGAGGGGGTGTCCCCTCGCAGTACCAACAGGCCCGTGGCGGGCCGGACGACGATGCGTCGGTGGCGTCCGAGCGGCTCGCCATCGGCCTGCACCGCGACACCGTCGGGGGCCTCCATCACGATCTCCTCGCGTGCAGTGCCATGGGCGATCCTCGGCGATTCGAGGTGCCAGCCCCCGGTGAAGGCGCCTGCGGCCGCGACTGCGGGGCCGGACATTCCGCGTCTCACCGAGCCGAGCCAGCCCAGCGCGCCGTCCTGCCCGGCCTCGGGGATGAGGTCGAAGGCGCGCGCGCGGAAGTACGCGTAGGGCCGGGTGCACGCGATGCTCACCGAGGCGAGCGGAAACGGCGTGCCGTGATCGATGCTCACCTTCATGGGCGCCCGACGCACCTGTCGCGCGGCGGCCACGAAGGCTGCGCCTGCGAACCACAACTGCCCGACGCGGCGCTTGAGGTCGGGATGGCGCTCCACCACGTCCGCTGCCTCCGCATCGATCCCGACGCCCGCGTTCACGATGAAGTGGCGGTGCTGCCCGCCGGCCTCGACGATGCCGATCGTCACGGCGTCGGCATGTTGGCCGCTCTCGAGCACCTGCACGAGGCGGTCGATTGCAGCCCGGGCGTCCATGGGCCAACCGATCGTGCGCGCGAACACGTTGGTGCTGCCCGTCGGCATGGGCGCGAGGGCCGCGCCGGTGTCGACCAGGGCGCCGGCGGCCTCGGCGGCCGTGCCGTCACCTCCCAGCGTTACGACGGTGAGGGCGTCGTGATCGGTCATCGCCAGCCGCGCAAGTTCGGCGGCGTGGCCGCGCTGGCGGGTGGTGAGGACGGCCTTCACGCCAAAGGGCGCGAGCCGGGTGGTGGCGTACTCGGTCAGCCCGGGGTGCGCCGCCGTGGAGGCGGGGTTCACCAGGATCGCGATTGGATGGTCCGCAGCGCGCCGCGGTTCGGTCACGCGTCCCCCGCCAGCGATAACTCGAGACGGGCAAGGAACGCCGCGATGAGAAGGTCGATCATCTCGGGGCGCTCCAGCTGCGGCACGTGGGCGGTCTCGGCGATGATGGCCAGCGATGCTCCGGGCAGCTCATCGGCGAGCTCCTCCGAGAGCCACGTCGGCACGAGCGGGTCGGACTCGCCGCTCATGACCATCGAGGGCACGCTGATGCCCGCGAGCTTGCCGCGGACGTCGTGCTCACGCGCCGAGAGGTAGTCGGCGCGCAGCGAGTCAGGCCCCATGGAGATGACCGAGTTGGTTCCCCGCCGGATCAGGTCGGCGTCGTGGTGCAGCCATGATTCCTGGACGAGCCGCGCGCACTCCCCCTCGAAGTCGGCGTCGATGCGCGCGATGGCCTCATCGGGCACGGGAAGCCGTGCCCCGGTGGAGACGAGCACCAGTCCCGCCACCAGATCGGGACGCTGCAGGGCCACCTCGAGCGCCACCGCCCCGCCCAGGGAATGGCCGACCATCACCAGGGGCCCCGGTACGTCCTCGACCTCGGCGATGATCCAGTCGGCCATCGCCCGGGTCCCCATGAGCGGGGCGCCGTCGGGATGGCCGGGCAGCGCCACGGCGAGCGCGCCCTCGAAGCGGGCCAGCTGCGGCCCCCACGAGGCAGGCGTCCGGCCCGCCCCGTGGATGAACACCGGTCGCGGCGCGTCTGTCGGTTCACTGTCCTGCACGCCGATCATGGTAGCGGCGCCGCTGATAGCCTCACCGGCCGTGGCTCCGCTCCTCCTGGCCGTGGATTTTGACGGCACGATCACCATGCGTGACACCCTGCACGTCATCGTTGACGAGTACGGGTGCGAGGGAGTGTGGGAGGACCTCGAGCCGGACCTCCGCGCCGGGCGCATCACCATCGAGCAGGCGATGTCCCGTCAGTTCGCCGAGGTACGTGCCGACCATGACGAGATCATGGCCCTGGTGCGTGAGCGCGCGGGCACCCGGGACGGCATTCACGAACTGGTGGAATTCGCCGACGCCGAGGGCCATCGGGTCGTGATCATGTCGGCCGGGTTCCGCACGGTGATCGACGGGGTGCTGGGCGATCTGGGCCTCGACCACCTCGAGGTGGTGTCGAACGAGGCCATCTTCGCCCCAGAGGGCTGCACCCTGGTGTTCTCGGATGACCGCGGCGAGATCTGCCCCCTGTGCGATCGGCGCTGCAAGCGCCATGCGCTGGCGGTTCGTCACCGGGGCGAGCCCATCGTGTTCGTGGGTGATGGCATCAGCGATCGCTGCGTGTCGGGGATGGCCGACCTTGTCTTCGCGCGCGCCCACCTGGCCGAGTGGCTGGATGAGCGCGGCGACGCGTATGAGCCCTTCGAGGACTTCCACCACGTGATCGCGCGCGTGCGCGAGTGGCAGCACGAGGGTCGGGCGGCCGCATGAGCCGCTGGAAGCCGGTGGGCCCGGCGTCCGACTGGACGTCGATGGAGGAGCGCGTGCTGCAGGAGTGGCGCGACGGCGACGTCTTTCGTCGCAGCGTCGAGATGCGCCGCGGGCACGATCCCTATGTGTTCTACGAGGGCCCCCCGACGGCCAACGGCCGTCCGGGCTCGCACCACGTGCTCTCGCGCGTGTTCAAGGACATCTTCCCGCGCTTCCACACCATGCGCGGGCGGTACGTCGAGCGCAAGGCGGGCTGGGACTGCCACGGCCTGCCCGTCGAGCTTGAGGTCGAGAAGCAACTCGGCATCAGCGGCAAGCCCGAGATCGAGGCCTACGGCATCGCGGAGTTCAACGCGAAGTGCCGTGAGTCGGTCACGGAGTACCTGGATGAGTGGGAGCGCCTCACCGAGAGGATCGGCTTCTGGGTGGACACCTCCGAGGCGTACCGCACGATGGACACCGACTACGTCGAGAGCGTGTGGTGGAGCCTCGCCACGTTGTATGACCGGGGCCTTGTCTACGAGAGCGACAAGGTGGTGCCGTACTGCCCGCGCTGCGGCACGGCGCTGAGCAGCCATGAGGTGGCGCAGGGCTACAAGGACGTCACCGACCCCTCCATCTACGTGACGTTCCCGCTGCGCCCGGGTTCGACGGCTGTCACCGCGGGGTCGGGCGGGGGGCTCTCACTCCTCGTGTGGACCACCACGCCGTGGACCCTGCCCGCCAACCAGGCCGCCGCCATCAATCCCGACACCGACTACGCGGTGGTGGTGGATGGTGATGAGCGGCTCGTGATGGCAGAGGCGCTCGTGGGCGCCGTGATGGGCGAGGGCGCGGCGGTGGAGCGCGTGATGCCGGCCAGCGAGCTGGCGGGCGCCGAGTACGAGCCACCCTTTGACATGGTCCCCGGCCGCCACGTGGTGGTCATGAGCGACTTCGTCACCACTGACGACGGAACGGGCATCGTGCACATCGCCCCCGCGTTCGGCGAGGACGACATGCGCGCCGCGCGCGAGCACGGACTCGACGCCCCGAACCCCGTGGACCGCCAGGGACTCTTCACCGCCACGCTGCCGTCTGTCGAGGGCCAGTTCGTGAAGGATGCCGATCGCGCGCTCATCGGTGACCTGGAGTCCCGCGGCCGCGTGTTCCGCGAGAAGCCCTATGAGCACTCGTACCCCCACTGCTGGCGCTGCAGCACCCCGCTGCTCTATTACGCCAAGCCGAGCTGGTACATCCGCACCACCGACGTGCGCGATCGCATGCTCGAGCTCAACGCCTCGGTGGGCTGGCACCCCGAGCACGTCCGCGACGGCCGCTTCGGCCGCTGGCTCGAGGGCAACATCGACTGGGCCATCTCGCGCGAGCGCTACTGGGGCACCCCGCTCCCGTTCTGGCGCTGCGATGACTGCGCCGAGATAACAGCAATCGGCTCGTTCGCGGAGCTGGGCGAGCGGGCTGTGGATAAGGTGACAGGCACGCTCGATCCGCATCGGCCCTATGTCGATGAAATCGCTGTGCGATGCCGGTGCGGGGGGGTCGCGCATCGTGTGCCGGAAGTCGCAGATGTCTGGTTCGACTCCGGTGCGATGCCCTTTGCGCAGTATCACCACCCCTTCGGTGGGCCGGATGATCTCGCCGGGCGTTTCCCGGCCGACTTCGTGTGCGAGGCCCTCGACCAGACCCGGGGCTGGTTCTATTCGCTGCTCGCCGAGGGCACGCTGCTGTTCGACGAGGCGCCCTACCGGAACGTCGTGTGCCTGGGGCTGATCCTCGATGGCGAGGGTCAGAAGATGAGCAAGTCCAAGGGCAACGTGGTGGAGCCCTGGACGGTGCTCGATCACGCGGGCGCTGATGCCTTCCGCTGGTACCTGTTCACCGCCCAGAGCCCCTGGGAGTCGTTCCGGTTCAGCCTCGATGTGGTGGACGAGACCCGCCGCCGATTCCTGTTCACGCTGTGGAACACCTATGCGTTCCTGGTCACGTATGCCGCCCTTCCCGATGGCTGGTCGCCGGGTGACGCCGCGCCTCCCGCCGGGGAGCGCTCCGCCATGGACCGCTGGGCGCTGTCCCGCCTCGACGGGACCATCGAGCATGTCACCGCGCGCCTTGCCGACTACGACCCCACCGCGGCAGGCCGCGCGCTCGAGGAGCTCGTGGATGACCTGAGCAACTGGTACGTCCGCACATCGAGGCGTCGCTTCTGGCGCAGCGATGATCCCGCCGACACCGCTGCCGCCTTCGCGACCCTCCACGAGTGCCTCACCACGATCTCGCTGCTGGTCGCGCCGTTCTGCCCGTTCGTGGCGGATGAGATGTGGGGAAACCTCGTGGCGGTGCACGACGACGCCGCGCCGCCGAGCGTGCACCTGGCCGACTGGCCCGCGCCCGGCACCCGGCGCGATGAGCAGCTTGAGCGCGCGATGGCCGCGGCGATGGAGGCCACGACGCTGGGCCGCTCGGCGCGCAAGGAGGCCAAGCTCAAGGTGCGGCAGCCGCTGCTCGAGGCGGTGATCGCGTGCCCTCCGGCGACCGCCCGCGAACTCGAGGCCCTCTCAGGGATCGTCGCCGAGGAGCTCAACGTGCGTGCGGTGCGGTTCGTCACGGACGCCGGCGGCCTCGTCGAGGTGTCCCTGAAGCCCAACTACCGCACG
>JAPOLI010000028.1 GCA_029977205.1 bacterium | reverse complement strand
CCTGCTTGCCCCCGGCGGCGGCCTTGAAGGCGGCCCGCATGGCCACCTCGGTCTTGCCGAACCCGACGTCCCCGCACAGGAGGCGGTCCATGGGCGTGGGCCGCTCCATGTCGTCGGTGACCTCATCAATGGCGCGCTGCTGGTCCGGTGTCTCGCGAAAGGCGAACCTGCGCTCGAGTTCGCGGGCGAGTTCCTCATCGGCCGGGAAGGCGAACCCCTCCGCCCGGCCCCGGGCCTCGTACAGCGCGATGAGCTCGCCGGCGAGCTCACGCACCGACTCGCGTGCGCGCGCCTTCATCGTGGCCCACGACTTGCCGCCGAGCTTCGAGAGCGCCGGCTCGCCGCCATCGGCGCCCACGTAGCGCGACACCTTGTCGAGGTGGTCGTGCGGCACGTAGAGCCGGTCGTCGCCCGCGAACACCAGCGCCAGGTAGTCGCGCGTCACGTTGGCGACCGTGCGCGTCTCGAATCCCTCGAGCCTCCCGATGCCGTGGTCCTCGTGCACCACGTAGTCCCCCACGCGGAGGTCGAGGAACGACTGGATGCGCCGGCCCGCCGTGAGCGGCGCGCGCGCCGCGGGGCGCCGACGGCGGACCAATGCGGCGTCCGGCACGACGGCGAGCCCGAGTCGGCGCGAAATGAACCCGGAGCGCATCGGGACATGGGCGAATGCCACGGTGCCGGGCCCGGGCACGCGGCCCGCAGGCTCGAGCGTGACCGCCGTCACCGACGACAGAAGCCCCTGGGTTCGCTCCATGTCGCCGCGGCGGGAGAAGCACACCACCAGCCGCCCGGTGCCAGACGACAGCCGGGACATCTCGCTCTCGGCCTCGGCCATTCCCCGGGTCGGGAATCGCGCCTCGAGTGCGTCGAACGCCGCGTCATCCGCCCCTGCGGGCACGGTGAGGACGAGCGCGGCCTCGGTCTCGAGGCGCGCCGCAAGGGCGTCGAGATCGGCCAGGGCACCGGCGGCCGCCTCTTCCTCGAAGCGCTCCACGGCGTCGCGCATCGCGCGCGCGTAGTCCGTGGGGCCGAGGAGAACGATGCGCGCCGCGCCCGGGCCGGGATCGTCCAGTGGATCCACGAGCGGCGCATCGGTGCCTTCGGCGGAAGCCCAGATGTGGATCGCCTCGAGCGGGCGAATCGTCTTCTGCGTGAATGGCGAGAACGCGCGGATCGACTCGACCTCGTCGCCGAACCAGTCGATGCGCACCGGTCCGTCAGCCGTCGACGGGTACACATCCAGCAGACCGCCGCGCACGGCCATCTCACCGCGCTCCTCCACCTGCGACACGCGCTCGTATCCCATGGCGGACAGCCGGTCCACGAGGGCGTCCTGCTCGACGTGCTGCCCGCGCTCCACCGACAGCAGGCCCGCACGCGCCGCGGCCGCGGGAATCCGTTCCGCCAGTGCCGGCAGCGATGCCACCACCACCTTTCCCGGTGCCCCGAGCATTCCGACGGCGCGGGCGCGCTGGCCGGTGAGGTGCGGCGAGATGCCCACCGCACCGCCGGCCACCGCGCCCCGCGATGGCCAGAGGGCCACGCGGTCATCACCCAGCAGCGCCTGGAGGTCGGCAGCCAGGTCGCGCGCCTCCTCATCCCGCGCGGGAACCAGCAGCAGGGGATGACCCGCGCGGCGCGCAATGGCCGCCATCACCACGGGCCACGCGGGACGGCCCACGCGTACCTCGCCGGCCGCGTGGCCGGCCAGCAGCCGATCGGCCGCCTCCGAGACCTCGGGCGACTCCAGCACGAGCCGGTCGATCGGGTGCAGGGTGCTCAGGAGGCGGGGCCCTCGGCGCCGTCGGGTGCATCACCGTGCGCAGCCGCACCATCGGCTGCCCCGCCTGGCGTGTCCGTGCCGGGTGCGGCGTCGGGTCCGGCATCTGCCCGGCGCTCGGCCCGTGCCCGCGCGCGCTCACCAGCCGGACGCGCATGGAACCGCGCGATGGCCGCGTCCATGCCGTCGGCGAGAACCGCTTCGGTCATCGCGAGCCCGCGCGCGAGCAGGGCCTCTACCTCATCGAGGGGCTCGTCGAACGCGCGTAGTACCCAGTCCGCCTCGTTGCCGCGAAACCCCGGGCCCGGTCGGCCCACGCCGAGGCGGATCCGGAGAAAGCCGGGGCCGCCGAGGCCCTCGGTGATGGACCGGAGCCCGTTGTGCCCCCCGTGGCCACCACCGGCCTTGCCGCGAACCTCGCCGAAGGGGAGGTCGATGTCATCGTGCACCACCAGCACCTGCGCCGGTGAGGCGTGGAGGGATCCCGCTGCCGGCCCCACCGAGGACCCCGAATCGTTCATGAAGGTCGTGGGGATGAGCAGCGCGAGCGGGCCATGGGGACCTCGGGCATCGACGAACTGCCCGCCGTACCGGGTCGCGAAGCGTCCTGCGTCGAGGCGCGTCGCCAGGTGCTCCACCACCCGCTGCCCGGCGTTGTGCCGGGTGCGGGCATAGCGTGGGCCCGGGTTCCCCAGGCCGACCACCAGGCGGACCGGCGGCGCCTCGGCTGCCGCGTCCGCCACGGGCCGCTACTCCCCCTCGGACTCCGCGGCGCCCTCGGCCTCGTCGGCCGGGGCCTCGCCGCCCTCGCCGTCCTCCGCGCCCTCGGCGCCCTCTTCCAGCTCGCCCTCCTCCTCGTCGGCGGCGAGCGTGGCGCGGGTGATCATGACCGATGCGATGCCGTACTCATCCTCGGTCACGATGGTGCAACCCGCCGGTGCCTCGAGGTCGCTGGCATGCACCGACTCTCCGAGCTCCACCTCGGACACGTCGAACTCGATGGAGCGCGGCAGCGCGTCCGGGAGCGCGCGCACGCGGACGGTGACGGCGGTCTGGTCGAGGATCCCGCCCTCGCGCACGCCCGCGGGCGTTCCCAGGAGCACCACCGGCACGTCGGCCTCGACCTCGACGGTGAGGTCCACTTCCTGCAGGTCGAGGTGGGTGATGGCGTCGCGCACGGGGTCGCTGTCCCACGTCTTGAACAGCACGGTGCGCGGAGCGTCCGCGTCGACGGTGAGGTCGACGACTGCCGACCGGATGCCGCCGCGCCGGATCAGGCGGCGCACTTCGTACTCGTCGGCGTCAAAGGCCAGTGAGTCGCCGCCCGGCCGGTAGAGGACCCCCGGCACGCGGCCGGCCTTGCGCAGGCGCCGGTTCTGCGCGGAGCCGCGCGCCTCGCGCGTGCTGACGGAAAGGGGAACGTGCTGCGCCATCTGGGTGAATCCTCCGACGTCTGGTCCGGACCGACGCGGGACAATAGCGCCTTAGCCGCCCTCTCTCACCCCGATGCGGGCATGCAGGCGCCTGAGCGGTCCCGGAGCCCACCAGTTCCAGCGCCCGAGCAGGGCCATGAGCGACGGCACGAGCAAGGCGCGCACGATCGTCGCATCAAGCGCCACGGCCACCGCCGTGCCAATCCCGAGTTCCTTGATGATGACGATCCGGGACGTCGCGAACGCCCCCATCGCGATGCAGAAGAGGAGGGCGGCGGCGGTCACGACGCGCCCGGTGCGCTGCAGCCCCAGGGCAACGGACTCGCGCTCTCCGCCACCCGCATCGCGGATCTCCTTGATGCGGGACAGCAGGAACACCGCGTAGTCGGTGGACAACCCGAAGGCGAGGGCACCGATCAGGATGGGCTGGGTGAGGTCTACGGCCCCCTGGCTGTCGTACTGCAGGAACCCCTCCAGCCGGCCGTCCTGGAAGATCAGCACGAGCACGCCGAGCGTGGCGCCGAGGGTGAGCACGTTCATCACCACCGCCTTGATCGGCAGCAGGACGGATCCGGTCATGAGGAACAACGCCAGGAGCGTGACCGCCACGATGATTGCCGCGGCCCACGGCAGGTACGCGGCCAGGCTGCTGCGCTGATCGACGAACAGCGCCGTGAATCCACCGACCTTCGTCGGGTACGGCTCGTCGATCGCCTGGATGTCCTGGACGAGCGTGATGGTGCGGGTGTCGAGCGCCCGGTATCGCGGAGTGGCGTCGATCTGCCAGGTGCCGTCGCCGACATACCGCGGCGCGCTCACGGTGCGCGTGGCGCTCATCGCGCCGATCTCGGCGCTCACCTCCTGCAGGCGTCGCGCGGCCTCCGGGGTATCCGGCGCGCGTGCGGCGAGGAAGATCGGCGTGGCGTTGCCGCCGGGGAATTCACGCGTGAGGGTCTCGTCCACCTGGCGGGCATGGGCGCTCTGGGGCAGCACGCTGGTGTCGGTGGTGGTGAACTGGACTCCGAACGCCGGCAGCGCCAGCAGCACCATGAAACCGCCGCTCACCAGCGCCACGATGACGGGCCGGCGCATGACGAAGTGGGAGAGCCGGTACCAGCCACCGGAATCGGCGACCCGGTCAGCCGCCTCGCTGCGTGCACGCCACCGACGCGGTGCCAGGGCGTTGATCCGCGTGCCCAGCAACGCCATGACGGCCGGGAGCACGCCCACGGCGACCACGGCTGCGACGAGGGCCACCACGAGCCCGCCGAAGCCCATCGAGAACAGGAAGTTCTGCGGGAAGATCATGAGCGCGGCAAGCGCGGCGCCCACGGTGACCGCGCTGTAGATCACGCTCTTGCCCGCCGTGCGCACCGTCGTGGCGAGTGCATCTGCCGTGGGACCGCGAGCCGCGATCTCCTCGCGATAGCGCGACACCATCAGGAGGCTGTAGTCGATCGCGAGCCCGAGCCCGAGGCCGGTGACCAGATTGAGGGCGTACACGGAGAGCCCGAACACCTCGTTCCCGGCACCGAGGAAGAAGAACCCCCCGAAGATGACAAGTGCTCCCATGAGCGGCGGGAGGAGCGCGGCGACGAGCCCGCGGAACACCCACAGCGACACCAGGAAGAGCAGCGGGAACGCAATGAGCTCGGCCCGCAGCAGGTCCTGGCCGACGATGCTGCTGGTCTCGGCGGCCGCCGTCCAGCCGCCCCCGACCGTCACCCCCGGGATCGCGCTGAGATCATCGTCGAGGCGGCGCGCCGCCTGCTGGCTCGCGTCCTCGCTGATGTCACCGAAGTAGGCGACGACCGCAGCCTTCGTCCCATCTGTCGAGGTGAGGTTCGGCGTCTGTGGCGACGGTCCGGCCACCGTCGCCACATCGGGGTCGTCCCGCATGGCACGGGCCACCCGGCTGACCGCGTCCTGGCCGGCCGGTGACGCGATCGGCGCCCCGGGGTCCACCACGGCGATCAGCGATGGCACTGCCGACGCCCCGGTGGCGGCCACGATCTCGTCCTGCGCACGCATGGACGCAGACTCAGGGTCGTTGAAGCCGCTCGCGGAGAGGTTGCCGATCAGCGTGATGCCGATGACGAGCGCCGCGGCGGCGATGACCAGCGACGTGATGAGGACCCGTAGGGGATGCGCGTGCGACGCGCGCGCTATGCGATCAAGCACCCCGCCAGACTACGACATGCGTCGCTGCCACTCGGCGAGCCACGGACGGGCCTGGCTCCCGAGCCGGTAGGCCCCCACGCCGTTCGACAGCATCTTGCGTCCCGCCGAGGTCGACTCGGCAAGGGCCCACTGGCAGGCCATGGGGGTGACGCAGGCAGCGGGAAGCTTCCCCTTCGGATACACGGACCCGGTCATCAGCAGGTGCAGCTTCGAGGGATCGCCCCCGGCACGCCGGTACTCGGCGGTGAACGCCGCAGGTGCGCGGCGCCACTCCTCGACAGTGAGCGACGGATACGGTCGGCTGCCGCCGTGGTAGGCCTCGATCCACACGGCTCCGGCGCGGGCGAGTCCGGTCATCACCGTGCGGTAGGTGCGAAAGCGGGCCTTGCGATCGCGTCCCAGGTTGCGGTCGGGTCCCCGGCCCGCGGCGATCGAGCCCACGACCGCGGGGGCGATGTACACGTGCACCCGGCTCGCCCAGGTGCCGCCATAGGGCGACGGCGTGTCGAGGGCGATGAGCGCCTGGGCCAACTGCGCGCCCGGTGATGCGGGGTCGGGTGGCGGGATGCGGCCGTTGCGCACGAACGGCGAGCGCGGATCGGCCATGTACGAGGTGAGCTCGTCGAAGGCCACCTGGTGCCCCTCGGCGTCATCGATCGCCTCGCGCAGCAGCGCGGCGATCTCATCGGCCGACAGCGGGTGGATGTCCTCCTCCGTCACCTTCCCGATGCGGGCGTTGTCATCACGCGCGGAGAAGAGCCCGCTGCCCGATGGCTCCTGGCGAAGCGCCCCATGCGCTTCGGTAAGGCCGACGCTCCCGTCGAGCGGGCTCACGATCTCGCGAACCGCCGGGTCCATGTCGTAGAGGACGGCGGTGGCGCCGGCGCGCAGGCGCGTCGTGCGCAGGGACATGGACCCCTTGCGGGCACCGCCCGGCAGCGAGACGCTCGCGGTGACGGCCTCGCCGCTGGCGGACCCCGCCCGCGGGTGCGCGGTGAGGACCCCGCGCCGCGCTCGGGACTGGGCGGGCAGGCGGACGAGGGTGCGCCCCGCACCGAGCCACGCGCGGGCGATCGTGGCACCACCAAAGCTGAACGTCACCTCACTGGCGCGATTGAGCTCGACCGTGACGCGTCCGGCGCCGCCGCCAGGCGACTCAGGGACCAGTGCGGTGATCCGTGGCATGGGGGCGTGCCGTGCCCTCAACGCGGCCGGGGATGCGCGCCGCGCAGACGACCGCCCCGGCGTTGCCGTGTCCTGGTCGGGAGTGCCATCGACGGCGTCCCCCCCATCATTGAGGCGAACCTCCGCGGACGCGGAGCAGTTGCCTACGCGATCGCATGCCCTGAGGAGCATCGTGCCGCCGCCTGAGCCCGCGCCGGCGCGCGCCGCCAGGCCACTCACCTGCTGCCAGGACCCCTTGGCTCCCGCAGCGGTGATCACGAGGGCCTCATATGTCGCGGTGCCTGATCCGGCGTCAGATGACGGGGCGAAGCCCACCTCCGCGCCCGACGGGCCGACGTCCACGCTCTCGGCGCGCGGGCGGGGCGTCGCAGGTGCGGATGAGTCCGTGCGGAGGGGAAGGGTGACCGCGGGCCCGCTCATGTACGTGTCGGACTGCCGGACGGCCTGGACCGCCACGATGTCGGTCGAGGGAATCGGGGCCGGTGCCGACCGGTAGCTGCTCCACGCACCGCTCGCGTACTGGAAGCGCACGAGGCCAGTGCCGCCCCCGGGGTCGCCCGGGGCAGGCGCCACGCCCACGTACTGGCCCGAGGACACCACGCGCCACCCGTCGGCGGTGATACCCGATCCCGACAGCGATACCGACGGTGCGGGCAGGCGCGTCACCTCGAACGGAGATGAACCATCGCACGTGAAGGCGGTCCCGTCCCACTCCGTGACCTCGACCCGCCACGCGTACCGACCCGCAGGCAGGTAGCTGGGGCTCGCCACGCTGCCATAGAGCGTGCGCGATCCCGATCGGCGAACGCTCACGGCGCTGATCGTCGAGTACACGCTGGCACCGGATGGCGCCACCTGCAGGCGCGCCGTGCCCGTGCGCTGCAGGCTCGAGCCGAGCGTCCAGTAGAAGGACATGCTGTCGACGGCGGAGCCGTATGAGTAGCCCCAGGCGGTGCACGCGGCGCCGGACGTGCCGGCCATCGCAGCGGGCGCGGTGGCGGCCGCGGCGATCGTGGCAGCGGCGAGCGATGCGGTCAGTGCCCTCCTCACGCCCGGGATCGTCGCGGGTGACCTGCCCATTCGGGCGGGCCTGCCCCGCCCTTTCATCGGGGGCGTGCGGAATGCTTACAAAGCGATCACGAACCGGGCGCGCCCGGTGGAGCGCCGACCGATGTGGCGACCACGGTGACCCCCGGCAGGCCTCCTCTGCGGCGTGGTGCGGTGAGATCGACCAGCGCGTACGCGGTGTCGTCCGCGCGATCGCCCACCACGAGGTGCCCATCGGGATCCGCCGTGTGCACGAGCAGGTACCTGCCCGGACGCACGCCGGTCAGGTCGATGTACTGAAACTCCACGTAGGCCGCGTAGTCGTCTGCATAGCCGACGTCGATGCCCATCCGCATCCTCATCAGCCCGGGGACCAGGCGGCCGCAGTTGTGGTTGATCACCGGCGTCGCACTCGTGCCCGGCAGGCCCGGATCAACCATGTAGCGGCTCCCAAGGCAGAAGCCCACCTTGTTCGAGAGGGCGACGCGGCGCCCGGTGGAGGGATCACGCAGGTCGAAGCGGTTGAACGCCAGCAGGTGCCAATGGCGATGCCACGAGGGCTCGTACTTCATGCGCGCGCTGGTCGGAACCCGCACGACCGAGCCGTCCGCCCGCGTGAGCTCCTGGTTCACGGTCATCAGGCGTTGGCCCCGCGACCGGCGGCCGTTCACCACGAGCCGCCCCTGCCCCACGTTCTGCACCGCGGAGCGGAACACCAGCACCGCCCTGCCCTTGTCGCGGCGCACGGCGACCTGCGACGGAGGCTCCTGGCGCAGGTCGGGGAGCAGCTCGCTGCCCGTCACGGCGCCCCCCGCCACCGCCGCCACGACCACGCCCAGCGTGCCGGCGAGCGCCGCCGTCATCGCGGCGAGCGCGACGACCGGCGATCGGTGTCGTGACGGCCGTCGTGGCATGTCGTCAGGGTACGGCACCGGCACCAGGACCGGCGGCATGCCGGTCCGTGCCCGGGATTGACGCGCGCGGCCTCACGGCGCCCCCCATGGCATGGCAGAGTGCGCGCATGCCGAGCGACGATGACGTGATGGTGCAGATCGAGATCCCTGGCGGATCCCGCAACAAGTACGAGCTGGATGAGGCGACCGGCCGCATCATGCTCGACCGCATGCTGTTCACGGCCATGCGGTACCCGGCTGACTACGGCTTCATCGAGGGCACGCTGGCTGAGGACGGCGACCCGCTCGATGCCCTCGTGCTGGTCGGCGAGCCCACCTTCCCCGGATGCTGGATACGTGCGCGGCCCGTAGCGGTGTTCCACATGAGCGACGAGAAGGGTCCCGACGAGAAGGTGATCCTCGTGCCGCTCAAGGATCCCCAGTGGTCGGGCGTGCTCGACATCGGCGACGTCAACCCCAACCTGCTCAACGAGATCGAGCACTTCTTCACGGTCTACAAGGACCTCGAGAAGGGCGCCACCGAGGTGCGGGGATATGGCAATCGACAGGAGGCGCTCGACATCATCCACGCGTGCCGCGAGCGCGCCGCGGGGGCCTGAACCGACCCGGTTCAACCCGGGCTGACGCCGGCATGGCCTAGGCTCGCTGCCATGATCGGGGATCGGGCATGGCGGCGCCTCACCACGCCACGCGAGATGGGCGTCGTCCCGGGGTTCGTGCTGATGGGTCTGCGCATCGCGGCGGGAGCGGTGTTCGTCGTATTCGGCGCAGGCAAGTTCGTCACGTTCTCATCTGAGGTTGACCACTTCGAGACGTTTGGCCTGCCGTGGCCGACGGCCGCAGTCGTGCTGGCGGGCCTCGTCGAGATCGTCGGCGGCCTCATGCTCCTGTTCGGGCTCCTCGTGCGCCCGGCAGCCGTTGTCCTCGCGATCGACATGGCGCTGGCAATCGCCACGGCCGGCCGGGTCGAAGGAGGGCTCCTCCACCTCGCCCTGGCCCCCGCGCTGCTCCTGCTGATGCTCGTGATCGCATGGACCGGCGGAACGGGATGGTCGCTGGACGCGCGCAGCGGGGAGCGCACCGGCACCTGACCCTGCCGAACGGTGGGCGGCACGGTGGACCGACGCACCATCCCTGCTGTGGCATGCCCCGCCACACACGTCGGCGTTGGCGAACGGGCATCGTGCTCACGCCTGGCACCCGCCCGGCCATGCATGCGAGGTCCTGCCCTAGAAGAGCTGGTTCTCGCCCGCGAAGATCTCGGACACCGACTCGTCGCAGAACACGTTGTGGACGGTGTCCGCGAGGATCCGGTCCACCGACAGCACCTTGATCTTGCCGTCAGCGGCGCCATCGGATACGTCCACGGTGTCGGTGACCACGATCTCCTCGATCACGGAGTCGGCGAGGCGCTCGTAGGCCTTGCCCGAGAACAGCCCGTGGGTGGCGGCCGCCAGCACCTTGGTGGCACCGGCCTTCTTCACCACCGCGGCCCCGGCGCACAGGGTTCCCGCCGTATCAATCATGTCGTCGATGAGCAGCGCGGCCTTGCCGTCGACGTCACCGATGAGGAAGGTGATCTCGGCTTCGTTGTGCTCCGGGCGCTGCTTGGCCAGCACCGCGAGGCGCGCGCCCAGCTTCTCGGCGAAGTGGTTGGCCAGCTTTGCGCGGCCGGCGTCGGGCGAGACCACCACGAGCCCCTCGGGGAAGTCACCGGCGAACTGCCGCTCGCTGAAGTGGTCGGCGAGGATCGGCGTGGCCGTCATGTGGTCCACGGGTATCTGGAAGAAGCCCTGGATCTGCCCCGCGTGGAGGTCCATGGTGAGCACGCGGTCCACGCCGGCGGCCTCCAGCAACTGGGCCACGAGGCGGGCCGTGATCGGCTCGCGCGGGCTGCTCTTCTTGTCCTGGCGGGAATAGCCGTACCAGGGCATGACCGCCGTGATGCGGTGGGCCGAGGCCAGCGTTGCCGCGTTGATCATGATGAGCAGTTCCATGAGCGACTCATTCACCGGGGTGCTCGTGGACTGCACAAGGAAGATGTCCGCGCCGCGGATGCTCTCGTCGAACCGGACGTACACCTCGCCGTCCTGGAAGCGCTCGATGCGCACGTCGCCGAGTTCGATGCCGAGGCGGTCGGCGATCTTCTGCCCCAGCTGCTTGCTCGACGTGCCGGCGAACACCATGAGCCGCTTGGAGTCGTCGCGGTCGATGCTCTTGGTCCCCACTACGTCTCCCCCGCCTCGGAGTCCTTGTCCTTGGCGCGCGCGGCGCGCGCCTCGGCCTTCGCCGTGAATCCCTCGATGTTCTCCTGCCGCGCACGGGCGATCCCGAGCGCACCCTCTGGCACATCCCCGGTGATTATGGAGCCGGCCCCGGTCATCGCCTTGTCGCCGATGGTGACGGGCGCCACCAGCACGCAGTCGCTGCCGGTCTTCACGCCCGATCCGACGGTGGTGGAGTGCTTGCGGAAGCCGTCGTAGTTGGCCGTGATGTTGCCCGCCCCGATGTTGGTATCGCTGCCGATGTCGGCGTCACCCATGTATGACAGATGCGGCACCTTCGACCGCTCACCGAGGCGGGTGTTCTTCATCTCCACGTAGGTGCCGGCCTTGCTGCCGTCCTCCATCGTCACGCCCGGACGCAGGTATGCGAAGGGCCCGACGGTGCATCGCGCTCCCACCGTGGAGCCCAGCACGTGAGCGCTCACGAGCACGGAGCCGTCACCCACCTGCGAGTCGGCCACCAGCACGTCCGGGCCGATCACGCAGCCCGTGCCGATGGTCGTGGCGCCCTTCAGGACCGTGCCCGGCCACAGCGTGGTGTCCGGGCCCACGGTCACGCCGGCGTCCACGAGCACGCGGGAGGGATCGGGCATCGTGACCCCCTCGAGCATCAACGCGTGGCGAAGCCGCTCCTGGATCACGGCCTCGCACGCGGCCAGGTCGGCGCGGGTGTTGACGCCCTGCACCACCGAGGCGTCCGGCGCCACCAGTGCCCCGACCTCGCCCTCGATGATGGGCAGCACGTCGGGCAGGTACATCTCGCCCTGCGCGTTGTCGGTGCCGAGCCCCGCGAGCGCATCCGCCAGCGCGGCGCGATCGAACGCGAACAACCCGGCGTTGATCTCGCGCACGGCCAGCTGGTCGTGGTCGGCGTCACACGCCTCGACCACGCTCACCCCGCGGTGATCCCTGATCACGCGGCCGTAGGAGCCACCGTCGTCGAGGATCGCCGTGACCATGGTTGCAGCACGCCCGCTGCGCTGGTGGTCGGCGACGAGCGCATCCACGAGCGCCGGGTCCACCAGCGGCGTGTCCCCGCACATCACCACGACGGTCTCCACCCCGGGCTCGAGAGCGGCGATGCCGATGCGCGTCGCACCCCCGGTGCCGTCGCGCACCTCCTGCAGCCCCGTGCGCATGCCCGCGGGCAGCGCCGGTTGCACCTCCTCGCCCTCGGGGCCCAGGACGACCACCACGCCCTCGGGCGCGATGCCGCCCAGGGCGTCGAGCGCCCAGAGGATCATCGGCCGGCCCGCAAGCGGGTGCAGCACCTTGGGGAGGCGGGACTTCATGCGGGTCCCATGACCCGCGGCAAGGACGATGGCGCCGACGCTCAACTCGCTGGTCTCATCCTTTTCTGCCTGGTTGGGGCGGGAGGATTCGAACCCCCGATCGCGGGACCAAAACCCGCTGCCTTACCACTTGGCTACGCCCCAGCGCGCCGCCCGGCACGGCAGGTCGGACCATATCAGCGTGGTCCGGCGTGCCCGCTGGCGCAGGGCCTACATTCCGGGCCGGGTGATGGCCCCCTCGCTGGCCGACGACACCAGTGCCGCGTACTTCGCCAGCACGCCCGATGTGTAGTTGGGCGGAGGCGGCGTGAACGCGGCCATCCGCGCGGCCAGCTCCTCATCGGGGATCTCGACGTTGAGCTCCCGCTTCTCGACGTCCAGCACCACGATGTCACCCTCGCGCAGCGCCGCGATCGGGCCACCGCGGAAGGCCTCGGGGGCGACGTGCCCCACCATGAGTCCATGGGTGGCGCCGCTGAAGCGGCCGTCGGTGATGAGGGCGACCTCCTCGCCGATGCCCTCGCCCACGATCGCGGCGGTCACGTGCAGCATCTCGCGCATTCCGGGGCCACCGGCGGGACCCTCGTAGCGGATCACCACCACGTCGCCGGGCGCGATGCCTCCGGCCTTCACCGCGGCGAAGGCCTCTTCCTCGCGGTCGAAGATGCGGGCGGGTCCACGGTGCAGCAGGCGCTCGTGCCCGGCCAGCTTCACCACGCTGCCCTCGGGTGAGAGGTTGCCGCGCAGTATCGCGAGGCCACCCGTCTGCTTGAGCGGCGTCTCGATCGGCACCACCACCTCCTGCCCGGGCGCCGCCGTGGCATCGTCGGCGATCTGCTGCAGGGTGCGGCCGTCCACCGTCGGAGCGGTGCCGTCGATCTTCCCCTCCTTGAGCAGCTCGCGCATCACGAGCCCGGGACCGCCGGCGTTGTAGAGGTCGACGGCGACGAAGCGGCCGCCCGGCTTGATGTCCACCACGATCGGCGTGCGCTCGGCGATGGTGTCGAACTCATCGATGGTGAAGGGGATGCCGAACTCGCGGGCGATGGCCAGCAGGTGCATCACCGCATTGGTCGAGCCACCGCTCGCGGCCACCGATGCCACCGCGTTATCGATCGCGCGACGATCGACGATGTCGGCGGGCGTGATGTTCTCGCGCACGAGGCGCATGATCATCTTCCCGGCCTCCTCGGCCGCCGCGCCCTTTGCCGGGTCGGTGGCCGGGATGCCGTTGAGGTCGCACGGCGAGAGACCCAGGAACTCGCACACCATGGCCATCGTGTTCGCGGTGAACTGCCCGCCGCATGCGCCCGCGCCCGGGCACGCCGCGTTCTCGATCGCCAACAGCTCGTCGTCGTCGATCTTCCCGGCCGCGTGCGCGCCAACGCCCTCGAACACGTCCTGCACCGTCATGTCGCGGCCCTGGTAGACGCCCGCGGCGATCGATCCGTTGTAGAGCACGAGGCCCGGGATGCCCAGGCGACCGAGCGCCATCACGGCGCCGGGGATCGTCTTGTCGCAGCCCACCAGGCACACCACGGCGTCGAACGAGTGGCCGCGGCACACGAGCTCGATGGAGTCGGCGATGACCTCGCGGCTGATGAGGGAACTCTTCATGCCCTCGGTTCCCATCGACACCCCGTCCGACACCGACACGGTGTTGAACTCCATCGGAGTGCCGCCGGCCTTCTGGATGCCCACCTTCACGTGCTTCGCCAGGTCGCGCTGGTTGATGTTGCACGGCATGGTCTCGATCCACGTCGTGGCAACTCCCACAATGGGGCGCGCGAGCGCTTCGTCGTCGAAGCCGATGGCCTTGAGCATGGCGCGGGCCGGCGCACGGTCGGGGCCGTCGGTCATCACGGCGCTCTTGCGCTTCGACGGGTCGGTGGGCTGCTGGTAGGGATTCGGTGTCGTCATGCGCCGGACTCTAACGGCGACCAGCCGCCCAGGGCGCGGGCCAGGAATCCCGCGATGAGGCGCGATGTGTCCCCGGCCTCGGCCTGCAGGTAGTGGTCGGCGCCGTGCACCACGGCCAGCTCACCGCCCCCTACGGAGGCCATCCAGTCGGCGATCACCTCCACCGGCGTGATGTGGTCATGCTCCGGGTGGGCCACGCACACGGGGCGGCCGCCCATGTCGTCGGGCAGCGACGCGCCGGGCGCCACGACCGCCACGGCGCGCACGCGCGGGTCCATCGCACCCACATGCAGCGCGACCCACGCGCCGAACGAGTACCCGCAGATGGCGAGCGGGGTGCCCGGGGGCAGGGCGTCCTCGAGGGCGTCGAGGGCGCGCACGGCGTCCATCCACTCGGTGTGGTCGGCCATCGACTCACCGGCGCTCTCCCCCGCGCCCCGGAAGTCGAAAACCAGCGCGGCCATGCGCTCGGCCACGACGGCGCGCGCGAGCGACCGGACCACGTGGCTCTCGCGCGTGCCCCCGTACATCGGATGCGGGTGGCACACCACCACGCCCGCGAGGGGCGTGCCGGCGTCGGGGCGCAGGATCTCGGCGGCCAGCGGCGGTCCGTCGCCGCCGATGGTGACGCGCTCGGAGATCACGCCGGCTCCAGCACCTCGATGTGCAGCACCGTGGCCACGGTCTTGTCGGAGGTCTCGATGCTCTCGGGGGACACCACCTCCTGCCAATCACCCCGGCAGTCGATGCGCACCACCTGCCCCTCCTCCAGCACGCCGGAGAGGGCAACGGCCAGGTCGCCCTCCACCTCGAACGTATTGAGCTCGAGGGGTATCTCCGTATCGAGCGTGATCAAAAGGAGGCGACCGCGGTAGCGGTCGTCTTCCTCGAAGATCATGGCGATCTCACCGGTGAATGAGCGATGCTTGGGGGACGTCACGGGGCGGCACTCTATCCTCGGCCCCATGCCGCAGCCGACCGACCCGCCGCCGGGCTCACAGCGCAGCTACCTGCTGCTCGGCCCCCCGGACATCCTCCACGACCTCCTCAACGACTTCGCGGAGGATGGCTGGGCATGCTCGGCCGACCGCTGGCAGGCCGTGCTCACCCGGCCCGCGGGCGACGACGGCCCCGATCCGGGCGCATGGCCGGCCGAGGTGTCACTGCAGGGCATCCGGACCGAGGGGCACGAGGCCGCCTGCCGCGAACACCTGAGCCCGCTGGAGTGACGCACTGCGCGGGCGCACCCGCGCCTCCGCGCAGACAGCCGTCCGCCACCTGATCAGGTAACGCTCCAGAGCCCATCGTCGCCGAGGGGCTCCACCGTCACGGTGCCACGACCGACGGCCCGCAGAAGCGACTGCGCCGCCGCCCGTCGGTCGACCGGCTGCTCGATGTCGGTGCGCATCACCTCGGCCACCTCCTGGGTGGTCAGCCCGAGGGGGAACGCCGCGAGCACCTCCTCGGGGCGGTCATCGGGCACGGGGCGCCGTGACCCGCTGGGGTCGAGGTTGGCCACCGCGACGTCGTAGGCCTCCATGGGCTGGAACCCGCCGACCTCGAGGGACGCCTCACCCGCGCGGAAGATGAGCGAGGGCGCCGTGTAGCGCAGCTCGCCGTCGGTATTGGCGGCCTTGCCCTGGAAGGCCGTCGGGCTGCCGGCTGCCGTGCGCGCCTCGGCCCTGTCGGCCTGATACGCCTGCTCCACCTCGGGGCTGTCGATCACGGCCATCACCGCGTCCACGTCGAGCCCGGGCACACGGGCCAGCGCCGTGGCGATGCTCGCGTCCTCATCCATCAGCATGCGCGTGGTGAACCACCCGAGCTGCAGCGCCCGGAAGGCCGTGAGCTCCTCGCCCGGGGCAACGAGCCGCACGGCGTGCAGCGCGCGGCAGCCACGACCGGTGCCGGTGACCCGCGCCCTCGGCCCCTGCGTGAACGGCATCCCGAACTGCCGGAACATCTCCATCCTCTGGGACATCATGATCCGGTCGTACCCACGCTCCTCGTACGAGGCGGCATCCTCGGCGATGCCGATGGTGACAAGGCGCCAGGTGAGCCTCTCGCCGTAGCGCCACTGCAGGGCCGCCAGGGACGGCGATGCGGAGTAGCCCCACGTGCACCCCGGGTCGGACATGAAGGTGATGTCGATATCCATTGTCGGCATGCTAGGCGGCCCGGAACGGCTAGCCTGCCCGGGCCATGGGTGAACCTCTCCTGATCTCAGACGGCCGGGCCATGGGCCTGGTCGACGAAAACGCGCGGCTCTGCTGGCTTGTGGCGCCGCGCATCGACCAGCCGACCATCATCAGCGGCCTCGTCGACGAAGAGCGTGGCGGGGGCATCGAGATCGTCTTCCCCGACTCCCGGACCATCGCACAGAGCCACCGCGAGGGAACCCTCGTCGTGGAGACCGACCTCGAGGGCCCCTCGGGGACGGTGAAGGTGATCGACGCGCTGGCCGTCCCGGCGCGCGGCCCGGTGCAGGCGGCGTGGCCGGGGATGTTCATCCGCCAGGTGGTCGTCACCGAAGGAGAGGCCGAGATCGGCCTCGTGACGCGACTTCGCTATGCATACGGGCGGAACGCCCCGCGCTGGCGCTCCGAGGGCCGCAAGATCATCGGCTACGGGCCCGGGCTGACCATCGAGTTGCAGAGCGAGCTGCCGCCCCGCGCCTACGGGGTGGACCTCGGCGCCTCCAGCACGCTCGCAGCCGGCGAACGCCGCCTCATGGCGCTGCGCTGGCAGGACCCGACCAACAAGGGCACCGACCTCCGCCAGACCGTGGAGGAGACCGCGGCGTTCTGGCGGGCGTGGGGTGAGACGTGCGACCACGACCCGCGCGCGCTCATGATGAAGGGGATGATGTACCACCCGACGGGCGCGATGGTGCGGGCCGCGACCACCTCGTACGGACCCGGCCCGGCGGCGGACGGCCGACTCGCGTGGATGGAGGACCAGCAGCGGGCCGCGGACGCATTCCGTGAACTCGGATACCCCGGTGAGGCCGACTACATCGAGCAGTGGATCACCCGTGCCGGCGACGGAGGGCCCGTCCGCGACCTGAGCGGCGGGGAGCCGCCCGCCGAGGCCAAGGTGGACGACATCGACGCCGACATCATGGTGGGGGCGCCCCCCGGCGACGCCCGGGGGAACATCCCCTACCTGCCCGACCTCCTCGGCTGATCCCCCGCTGGCCAGGCGCGCGCCCGGTCGGCACGCCGGGCTCAGTCGAAGTTGGTGCACCCCATCGTGCTGATGTACGGGATCATGTCCTGCCAGGCGGCGTTGCCCACGAGCGTCTTGAGGGCCGAGCAGTTGCTGGTGCCGACCGACGAGCCTGACTCGAGGTCGAACCACACCTTCCTGTTGGGCGTGGAGAAGTAGAGACCCGCCCCGTCGAAGGCGTACTTCGTGCAGTTCTTCGCGCGCTCGTTGAACTTCACGCCGGCGATCGTCCGCTTGCGGGCCGAGAGCTGGATCGCGTAGCAGGACGCGGGCCCCGTGAGGTCTGCGGCCTTCATGATCGCCTTCTTCTGGGCGGCCGTGGGCGTCTTCTGCTTGCTGATCGCGCCGCCCGACAGCGCCTGACCGGCCGTTATGGCGAGGGCAGCGGCCGGGATGACACCAAGGGCAATGAGCTTCCTGGTCATGGGGTACTCCTGGACGTGGGTCGGGGGTCGGTTGACCCCTTCGGATTCGGCACGAAGCTGGGATACCCTCGGCCGCATGGACTGGGGCATCGCCTGGCGCGCCGCGCTCTCGCAAGTGATCGTAGTCGCGGTCCTCGGAGCGGCCACCGGCCTCACGCTCTCCCACGACATCTTCGAATCGTGGGGCTGGGCGATCGGCCCGGCGTCCTGGATCGCGGCCACGCTCGTGACCATCACCGTGTGGAGGCTCCCCATCTGGCCGACGCTGTTCGGTGCCGTGGTGGCGGGACTCATCAGCCTCGTGGGAGTCGCGACCGGGCTTCACTGGACCGGATCCGCGATCGCCCTGGTGCTCTTCGTCCTCTGGTGCGGCTGGCAGGGACGGCGTCCGGCCCTGCGCCTGGCGACCTGAGCCGGCACCCGGTCACCGCGCCCACGCGCGTAGCCGGACCCCGGGCCCGCGCTGCCCTCACCCCACAGGTGCGGGCACGGGCACGCTCCTAGGGGCTGACCGACTCCCACGCAGCCCAGACGACATCGCGCAGATCGCGGGCCGCGGACGCCGGGTCATCTGCGTAGATCACCGATCGGCTGGCCGACACCAGTGCGCCGGCGATGCTGCCGCCGAAGGCGGGACCGAGCAGCGCAGGGTCCCCGCCCTGCGCCCCGACGCCGGGGAGCAGGAAGGGTTGCTCGGGCATCAGCTCCCGCAGGCGGTCGACGCGCTCGGGCACGGTGGCCCCGACGACGGCGCCGACCGACGACAGCCCGCTCTCGCGCGGGGGGAGTTCCGCCCCCCACGCGCGCACCCTCTCGGCAACCGCCTCGTGCCATGGGCGCCCATCGGCCATGAGGAGATCCTCGAGCTCGGCGGCGCCCGGGTTCGAGGTGCGCACCAGCACGAACAGCCCGGTGCCCGTTGCGGCGGCGGCATCCAGGAAGGGCTGCACGGCGTCCGTGCCGAGCATGGGGTTGACGGTGACGGCATCGATCGGCGGGCGCAGGAACGCCGCCGCGTAGTGCCGGGCAGTGGCGTCGACATCGCCGCGCTTGGCATCGGCGATGACGAGCAGCCCGGCATCGGACGCCGCCTGCGCCACGTCCTCGAACGCGCGCCACCCGTCGGCGCCGAATCGCTCGAAGCACGCCATCTGGGGCTTGGCCGCCACGCAGTGCGGCGCTGCCTGCTCGATGACGCGCAGGCAGAAGTCGCGGGCGCCGGCGGCGCCGCCATCCACCCGGGCGGGGTCGGGATCGAGCCCAAGCACCACCTGGCTGCGACGGGATGCCACGTGGGCGGCGAGGCGCTGGCTGAAGGGCTGCGGGGTCAGGTGATCACCGCCGTGACGATCGGGATGGTGACGAGCGAGAGGACCGTGGTGACGGCCACGCACGCCGCGAGAAGGTTCACGGGGAGACGGTAGTGCGCGCCCATGACGAGGGCCATCATGCCGCTTGGCATGGCGCCCATGATGATCAGGGTGTCGAGCTGGTTGCCGCGGAAGCCGAACAGGTACGCGATGCCGAAGGCCACGAGGGGCATGAGCGCCAGCTTGAGCACCGACACTCCCGCGATCGTGCGCCAGTTCCGGGCGATACCCGACCAGTCGAGCACAAGGCCCGCGTACAGCATGACCACGGGGAACAGCGCGCCGGCCATGTAGTTCACGGGCACCTGCAGCCACTCCCAGAGGGTGTGCACGCCTGCGAGGTTGAGGATGAGGCCGGTGATGAGCGCCCACATCGGCGGCAGCAGCAGCCCGCGCAGCGACTGCCGGATGGTCATGGCGTCCTCCACCTCGCCGCGACCGAACCACGCGGCCACGATCGGGTTGAAGGTCCAGATCAGGATGCCCGTGCCGATGGCGTCGTACATCACGGCCACCGTGAGCGAGAACTCGCCGCCCGACGCCGCGATGAGCGGAAGGCCGAAGAAGCCGGTGTTGGCGATCGCGATCATCATGATCACCCCACCTGTGGCCGCGCGTCCGAGGCGCATCATGCGCGCGAACATGATCGCGAACGGCGTCATCACCGCCGTGACCGCGTAGGCGACGAAGGGGACGAGGATGAGGCCCCAGTCGAGCTTCGCCCCGATCATGATGTCCAGCACCAGCGCCGGGAGCAGCACGTAGAGGGTGACCTGGACGAGGATCGGCGCGTGCTCGCGCGCGATCACCCCGAGCCGCCGGAGCAGCACGCCGATCCCGATGATGATCAGCGCCGAGAGGGCGGCGAGCGTCACGGGGTGGCGCGTCCCACCATGTACACCGCGCCGGCCGCCAGCAGGTTGGGGCGGCGGCGGCGCGCATCGCCCACGGGACGCCCGCGCTCATCGAGGAGCACCCGCCGGATGGTGCGAAGGTCATCGTGCGCGAGCAGCGTCTCGAAGTCGCGGATCGAGCACAGGTGGATGTTGGGCGTGTCGTACCAGTGGTACGGCAGTGAGCGGCTCGCGGGCATGCGGCCGCGCACCGCGAGCGACCAGCGAAGTCGCCAGTGCGCGAAGTTGGGAAACGACACGATGCCCACCTTCCCCACGCGCATCATCTCCTGGAGCACGAGGGCCGGGCGGTGCGTGGCCTGGAGGGTCTGCGAGAGGATCACCACGTCATAGGCATCGTCCTCGACCTCGCTCAGCCCCTGATCGATGTCGGCGACCATCACCGGCACACCCCGCGCGACGCACGCGTGAAAGCCCTCATCCGAGATCTCCACGCCGGTCCCGTCACAGCCACGGTCATTGATGAGATGGGCGAGGAGGGCCCCGTCACCGCAGCCGAGGTCGAGCACGCGGCGGCCGTCGTGGACCATGGCAGCAACCACGTCGAGGTCGGGGCGAAGCGACATGCCCCGAGGGTACCGCTCGGGGCTGCCACAGGGTTATGAGTGCCCCCGGAACAGCCGAACTCGTACGTACTCACTGTCACGCGCGACGGGACCTTTCCGACGCGCGACTCGCGGGCCCCGTGCGGCTGCTAGATCGCCAGGTCGTCGGCGGTGCGCGCCAGGAAGGCTCCGACCGTACGGTGGTACTCGGGTATCTCCAGCAGGAACGAGTCATGCCCCCAGGGGCTCGCGATCTCGCGGAAGGTCACAGGCACGCGCCACGACTGCAGCTGCCGCACGATCTCCCGCGAGTGCTCGGTGTCGAAGCGCCAGTCGCTGTCAAACGAGATGATGAGGAACTTCGTGGAGGTGCCCTCGAGCGTCGCACCCACCGCCGCCGGGTCGGCAAAGGCATCGAAGTAGTCCATCACCCGCGTCATGTACAGGTAGGTATTCGCATCGAAGCGCTTGAGGAACGACTCGCCCTGGTGCTGGAGGTATGACTCCACCTGGAAGTCCACCGAGAAGTCGAAGCGCGGGGCATCGCCGTGCTGCAGGCGGCGCCCGAACTTCTCGCGCATGGACTCCTCGGAGAGGTAGGTGATGTGGGCCATCATCCGCGCGATTGACAATCCGGTATCCGGTGCGCGGTCCGTTCCGTAGTAGTCGCCGCCCTGGAAGTCGGGGTCGCGCATGATGGCCTCCCGCGCGACGGCACTGAACGCGATGTTCTGCGCGGAGAGGCGCGACGACGAGCAGATGACCATCGCGGCGCTGATCTCACCGGGGTGGTCGATAACCCACTGAAGCACCTGCATGCCGCCGAGCGATCCGCCGATGGCGCCGGCCAGGTGCGTGATGCCGAGATGCGCCAGCAGTGCCCGATGCACCTCCACGAGGTCACGGACGGTGACGAGCGGGAACGACAGCCCGTACGGACGCCCGGTGGCCGGGTCCGTTGACGACGGGCCCGTGGTGCCCTGGCACCCGCCGAGGAGGTTGGCGCAGACCACGAAGAAGCGGTCGGTGTCCACGGGCCGGCCCGGGCCGATGATGTTGTCCCACCAACCCCGCCGATCGGGATCGCCATGATGCCCGGCCGCGTGGGCATCGCCAGTGAGGGCATGGCACACGTAGACCGCGTTGGTGCGATCGGCGTTCAGGGTGCCGTAGGTCTCGTACGCCACCTCAACGGGGCCGAGCGCGGCCCCCGACTCCAGCACGAGCGGGTCGTCCTGCGTGAACAGGACGACCCGCTGGGTCTCGGCGAGGCCGATCCCCTCTGCTGGGGTGCTGGTGGTCAGGCGGGTGCCCCCACCCCGGCCGTCGCCGCGGCGATGGCCTGGTCGAGGTCCGCGATCAGGTCCTCGACGTTCTCGATACCCACCGACAGCCGGACCGTCTCGGGCCGCACGCCGGCGAGCGAGAGCTCCTCGTCATTCAGCTGCGAGTGGGTCGTGGTCGCC
>JAPOLI010000027.1 GCA_029977205.1 bacterium | reverse complement strand
AGCCGAGATGGGCAAGGCGCCGCACCTGGCCCCGTGCGACATCGAGATCCAGGGTGTGGAAGAGGAGCTGGCGCAGTGCCGGCGTCACGCGCCGTGGGGCCGCGAGCGCCGGGGACCCCGCCTCTGCCCTTGGCACGGTGAGCATCCTGAGGTACGAACCGGTCCAGCCCGCATCTGCGAGACGATCCCGCAGTTGCCTGGTGAGCCGCGGCGGCACCACGGCATCGGCAGAGCCGCGGACCAGCGTGATGTGCTGCCTGTTCTCCTGTGAGCGGATCCGGGAGTTGCCGCTCAGGGTGACGGGGAACAGCACCTGCTGGTTTGCGGGATCCAACCCGACACGGCGCGTGGGGTCGAACGCGGAGATCCCCAGGGCGCCGTCGATCCGACGCGGGAAGCTCAGGGTCATCCTCACGGCGAAGGCGGCCCCGCTCGACTCACCGAGGACAACCAAGCGGGTGCTGTTCAGATCGGTGCGGCGATCGAGGAGGTTGATCAACTCGACCACGGCAGTGGCGTCGGACCCCTGCTGGTTGGCCTGCATGGGATACCAGCACGGCTGCTCGCCCACGGCGCTGCACGGCAGTGCATCCAGGGCAACGGCCACCGCGCCCGCACGATGGATCGCGTAGCCGAAGCGGTTCAGGGCATCCTCGGCCGTGGTGCCCTCGCGCGGGAAGACCATGACGACCGGTGGCCGCTCACCCGACGCAACGGTGTCGGGCGGGCTGATGATCGCGTGGCGGGTGGTACCTGCGGCTTGGTATTCGATGTCCTCGGTGGCCGCGAGGGCGAGCCCCGGGGCCGCAAGCAGCACGAGCGCAGCCACGGCAACGCTGATAGTTCGCATGGACATCGCGCTCATATTCTCCGGGACCGCGGGCCTCCCCTGCCCATGTATGTTCCGCGCCATGACAGACACGATCGCCGATATCCGCATTCCACTCGACCACCTTCCCGCCGATGGACGCTTCGGGAGCGGTCCGTCCAAAGTACGCGTGGAGGCAGTGCGCGCCCTCGCGGAGACGGGCACCACGTACATGGGCACCTCGCACCGCCAGGCGACCGTCAAGGACATGGTCGCCCGTGCGCGCAGCGGCCTGTCGCAGCTGCTGGGGCTCCCGGACGGCTACGAGGTGCTGCTCGGCAACGGTGGAGCGACGGCCTTCTGGGATGTCGCGGGCTTCCGCCTCGTCCGAGAGCACAGCCACCACGCGGTCTTCGGCGAGTTCTCCTCGAAGTTCGCCCAGGCAATGGAGGACGCGCCCCAGATCCGGCAGGCCTCCACGGTCGACGCCGAGCCCGGCAGCCACCCCCGCATGACCGCCGTCGATGGCGCCGACGTCTATGCCCTCACCCAGAACGAGACATCCACGGGCGTGTGTATGCCGGTTGCGCGACCCGCAGGCGCCGACCCCGACGCACTCGTACTGGTGGATGCCACCTCCGCCGCGGGCGGCATGACCGTCGACCCGGTCGAGTTCGACGCGTACTACCTCTCACCGCAGAAGGCCCTTGCCAGTGACGGGGGCCTGTGGCTCGCCGCATGCTCACCGCGTGCGCTCGCGCGCATCGATGAGCTGGCCGCGCGCTGGGCGCCGGCGTCGCTCGACCTCCTGATCGCCCGCGACAACTCGGTGAAGAACCAGACCTACAACACGCCGGCCCTTGCGACGATCTTCCTCCTCGTGCAGCAGGTGGAGTGGCTCCTCGACCAGGGTGGCCTGGCCTGGGCCGAGTCGCGGTGCCGGGAGTCCTCCGGCGCGCTCTACACGTGGGCCGACGCCCACGAGCTCGCGTCGCCGTTCGTCGCCGATCCCGCCATGCGCAGTCCGACGGTGGTCACCATCGATCTTGACGCCAGCGTCGATGCGACCCAGGTGTCCGCAGTACTGCGCGCCAACGGCGTGGTGGACACCGACTCCTACCGCAAGCTCGGTCGCAACCAGATCCGCATCGCGACGTTCCCGGCCGTGACACCCGACGATGCACGCCAGCTGACCGCATGCCTCGACTACGTGATGGGGCTGCTCGCCGGATAGGGTGGGGCGATGACGCGCAAGGCGAGCAAGGGAGATCGCGTCCCTGACCTCAGCCCGAAGGGGATCGCCCGCTTCGAGGCCGACCAGGGTACCGAGAGCGCGCGCGGCGAACTCGTCAATGCCGTGCGGGACGTGCTCGAAGGCGCCCATGCCGAGGACCTCGAGGCGGTTGCCGACTGGCTGCAGGCGGTGGTTGACGGCACCTCGCCCGATGACCTCGAGCCGCTCGCCGAGGCGCTCGCCGACCAGGACGACCTGGTATTCGGAACGCCCCCCATTCATGGCGATGACGAGCTGGTGGACGACTGGCGCACCGCCCCGTACCCCTACCGCAACCTCATGCGCCGGAAGGCGTACGAGAAGCAGAAGTACCGCCTGCAGGTGGAGTTGCTCAAGCTCCAGGCGTGGGTGAGGGAGACCGGCCAGCGCGTGGTCATCGTGTTCGAGGGCCGCGATGCCGCGGGCAAGGGTGGCACCATCAAGCGCTTCATGGAGCACCTGAACCCGCGCGGCGCGCGCGTGGTGGCCCTCGGGAAACCCACCGAAATCGAACGCGGCCAGTGGTACTTCCAGCGCTATATCGAACACCTTCCCACCCGCGGGGAGATGGTGCTGTTCGACCGCTCCTGGTACAACCGTGCGGGCGTCGAGAGGGTGATGGGCTTCTGCACCGACGCGGAGTACGCGGAGTTCATGCAGCAGGCGCCCGAGTTCGAAAGCCAACTGGTGCGCAGTGGCATCCACCTCGTGAAGTTCTGGTTCTCGGTGACGCGCGAGGAGCAGCAACGCCGATTCACCGAGCGCGAGCAGCACCCCCTCAAGCAGTGGAAGCTCTCCCCCATCGACGTGGCATCACTTGACAAGTGGGCGGACTACACCGCTGCCAAAGAGGCAACGTTCGCGCGCACCGACACCGAGGACGCGCCGTGGATCGTGATCAAGTCGGACTGCAAGAAGCGCGCGCGCCTCAACGCCATGCGGTACGTGCTGCACCGGATGCCCTACACGGGCAAGGACGTCGAGCGCATCGGCGCGCTCGATCCGCTGATCGTCGGGCGCCCTGCGCTGGTGCTCGAGGAGGAGCGCGCGCGCCCGTAGGGCGGGCGGTGGCCTGAGGGCCCACGTGCGCCGGGTGACGGCGCGGCGCTAGGGAGCCTGGCTCGCGAGCTGGGCGACCATGAGGGCCGTTACCACGAGCGCGGCCGCGATGGTCCACCGACGACGTGCGGGACCGCCCTCGCCCAGCCACTCCGCCATGGGCCAGACGAGCGGGAAGGCGAGCAGCCCAAGCCGCGCGAAGGACGTCACCGACCCGCTGGAGAGCGGCACGACGAGCACGAGGAATGCGTAGAGCACCCATGGGGAGCGAAGACCGCCCTCACGCCGCCATAGGCGCGCAAGCAGGAAGACATAGAGCACGCCGAACACGACGTCCCGCGCGACGGCCGACCAGTCGCCCACCGAGAGACCCGTGAGCTCCGCGAGGGTCTCCTTGCCCAGCAGGTCACGCGACCCGATGAGATCTCCTCCGAAGAGACCACCGACCGCCTGGCCGAGTTCGGCGGGAAGCAGCGAGAGCAACCCCACGCCCAGCTGGCCGCGCCCCCATGCCGCCTGGGCCTCGAGCGGAAGGTTCCACGCCCCCTGCCGGAACTGCATATATGCGAGGAATGCCACCCCCACCAGTGCGGTCGGCAGGAGCGCCTTCAGCATGCGGCGTCGCCGCCCCTCCGTGCCCATTGCCCAGGCCAGCATGACCACGGGCACCACGGCGAGCACGCCGGTGGGGCGGGTGAGCACATCAATCGCCGCCACGCTGCCGGCCCAGCCGATGTGCCCCTTCCATGCGAGATAGGCGGCCAGGACGGCAAGCCCGAGGGCGACGCCCTCCGTATAGGCCATCGACGCCGCGATCGCAGGCGGGGCGAGCGCGAGCACCCACGTCGCGCGGACGGCCATCTCGTGGCCGAAGCGGTCCTTCGTGAGGTTGAAGAGGGCCACGAGGGCCACGAGGAACATCGCGTTGCCCACGATGATCGACACCCAGAAGGGGTTGAGGCCGAGCGCGAGCGCGACCCACATGATCATCGGCATGAGCGGGAAGAAGGCGACGTTGGTGAAGACCTCCCCTACCTGGCCCACGTCGAACGCGTACCCGCGGCGTGCGATGTCGAGGTACCACGTGGTGTCCCACGAGCCGAAGAGGTTGAGCGCCTGCGGAACCGCCTGGTCGAGGCCGATCTCCGCCCGGCCGAACGCCATGCTCGCGATGAGACCGAACCCGGTGACCAGCAGGCGCGATGCGAGCCATGCCACGAGTGGCACGCCGAGCCAGACCCACCACGGCAGGGCGGTGAGCCTGGTGATCCATGGTGGCCGCGACGGGCCCGGCCCCGCGGAAGCGGAGGTGGGCGCCGGCGGCGGCGGCGCCGGCTGGCCGTTCATGAGCGGGTCACGATAGGCGACTGCCGGTCAGAGCGCCGAACGGACCCGGTGGCCAACGACATGAGCCACCGGGGCGTGCTGCCGCGGGCGTGGGCGATCGCCGCGTCAACGAGCACCCCCGCGTCATCGCGGTGCACCGGCGCCCCGTGGCCCACCAGCACGTGCTCCGCGGGGTAGCCCTCGAGCGTCCCCGGCGGACGAAGGCGCATCATCGGATGCGGGCCGATCACCTCTGCGGGCGACGAGCGGAAGTACGGCGCCGTGCCCAGGGCCTCTGCCACCACGAGGGCGGCGCGGTCTCCCCACCACAGGGCTGACTCGTGCCAGCCGCGACCATCACGAACCACCACGGCCACAAAGGGTGTGCCGTCGGGCATCCGCTCCGGGGTGCGCACGAGGGGAACGCCCAGATCCGCGGCCATGCCGGCGCAGTCCCGCCCATGACGGTCGAGCAACTGCATGACGCCCACCACGGGCGGAAGGTCGGCGAGGCGGGCCCGCACGTCGGGGTGATCAACGGGGTCGACCAGCCACGTACCGCTGCCCGCGACGAGGGCGTGGGCTGCGCGCTGCATGAAGCCGGGTTCCGACGCGACCCATGTGACCATGTCCGCAGGCCCGGCCGTGAAGTGGACGTCCATGCCCCAATGGTGCCGCATGCGCCGACAGATCTGGGATAGTGGCGCGCGTGAACCCCGCCCGCGCCATCGAGGACCACGCCCTCATCGGTGACAAGCGCACATGCGCGCTCGTCACCCGGGACGGCGCCATCGACTGGTTCTGCACGCCGCGCTTCGACGGCGCCGCGGTGTTCTGCTCCCTGTTGGGCACGGACGACAACGGCGAATGGCGCATCACCCCGCGATCGGGAGTGCGGTCATCCACGCGGCGGTACGTGGGCGAGACACTCGTGCTCGAGACCACTCTCACCGCCGATGAGGGGACGGTGCGACTCACCGACTTCATGTCGCCCGAGCCCGCGGGGCCGTGCATCGTGCGCATCGTGGAGGGCGTGGACGGGGCGGTGCCGATGGAGTCTGCCGTCGCGGCGCGATTCGAGTACGGGAACACACGCCCCTGGGTGCGACACATGCCCGAGGGTGCGGACCTCATCTGCGGGCCCGAGGCCCTGCGCCTGGTCTCGCCCGTGCACCACGGTCGGATCGAGGGCGACATGGTGGCCCGGTTCACCGTGCGGCCGGGCCAGCGACTGGGCATGACCCTGAACCACCATGGTTCCCACCTGCCCGCCCCGGCCGGCCCGGAGCCCGAGCATGCGTTGGCCGCGGTGCTGTCGTGGTGGGAGGGCTGGAGTTCGCGCTGCCCCTTCGCGGGCGAGTGGCGCGAACCGGTGATCCGCTCGCTCATCACCCTCAAGGCGCTCTCGTATGCGCCCACCGGCGCGATCATCGCCGCCGCCACCACCTCGTTGCCCGAGCACCTCGGTGGCGTGCGCAACTGGGACTACCGGTACGGGTGGCTCCGCGACGCCTCATTCACGCTGTATGCGCTCATGCTCGGTGGCTACACACGCGAGGCGGTCGCCTGGCGCGACTGGCTGCTGCGCGCGGTTGCCGGCGACCCCGAGGACATCCAGATCATGTACGGCGCGGCCGGAGAGCGGCGTCTCGCCGAATGGGAGGTCCCCTGGCTCCCGGGGTACGCGGAGTCGCGGCCGGTGCGCGTGGGAAATGCAGCCGTCGACCAGTTCCAGCTCGACGTGTACGGCGAGCTCATGGACTCGCTCCACGTGGCGCGCCGCATCGGGGTGGAGCCCGATCCCGATGCCTGGGCGCTCGAGACGTCGCTGATGAATGCGCTGGAGTCGCGCTGGCGCGAGCCCGACGAGGGCATCTGGGAGGTGCGCGGGCCACGGCGGCACTTCACCCACTCGAAGATCATGGCGTGGGTGGCGTTCGACAGGGCGATCCGCGCCGTGGAGCAGTCCGGCCTCGAGGGGCCGACCACGCGGTGGAAGGCGATCCGCGCGGAGATCCATGCCGAGGTCTGCCGCGAGGGCTTCGACCCCGTGCTCGGGGCCTTCACCCAGGCGTATGACGTGCCGCGCCTCGATGCCAGCCTGCTCATGATCCCGCTGGTGGGCTTCCTGCCGGCGGGAGACCCGCGGGTGGTCGGCACTATGGAGGCCATCCAGCGCGACCTCACGCGCGACGGGCTGGTGATGCGTTACGCCGACGTGGGCAGCGAGGGCGTGGATGGGCTCCCCGCCGGCGAGGGCGCGTTCCTGCTGTGTACGTACTGGCTTGTCGACAACCTTGCGATGGCGGGACGCCACGAGGAGGCCCGCGCGCTGTTCGAGCGCCTGCTCGGGCTGCGCAACGACGTGGGCCTCATGTCCGAGCAGTGGGACCCGCTGTCCGGCCGGATGCGTGGCAACTTCCCGCAGGCCTTCTCGCACGTGGGCCTCGTCAACTCCGCGTGGAACCTGGGCAGCGAGGGCGGGGCAGCAGCCCGCTGGGCCATGAACGGTCGCCCCGTCGTTGCCCGGGCCTAGCCGCCAGGGCGCCCTGGCACACCCCTAGCGGCGGGAGCCCTCGCAGGCGATGCCGTCGCCGTCGCCGTCGAACCTGTGCACGTCGGTGCCCACCACCCGGAAGCGTCGCGCGGTGATGTCGGAGCAATCCAGGTCGGGCGGCGGAGGCGGAATGCACGCGCCTGCGTAGTTGGAGTCGCAGCGCCCGGACGATGACCCGGCCGCACCGGATGTGTACTGCGGCTTCGTCGTGTTGCCGTTGCAGGGCGGCCCCCAGACACCGAGGCGTGCCGTGCGGGCCGCGCGCTGGCCACGCAGGAACACGCTGGCGTAGCGGAAGGGCACCCCTCCGTACACGTAGGCCTTCGCGAAGCCCGTGCGGACGAGGCGGTAGTTCACCGATCCCCGTGCGCCCCTGGCCTTCCCCACGTAGACGTAGCCCAGAAAGCGGTTGTACCTGTCACGGACGTCCTGCGTGGGATCGCTCACCACACGTATTGCCGTGCCACGGGGAAGAAGCCTCTTCGCCTCGGCCGAGGCCGCCGGCCCGCCGCACTGCACCGGGTAGCCGGGACGCCTGGTCTCCGGCGTATCGATTCCGATCAGTCGCGCAGTGGTCTCGAAACCGCGCGAGCGGAACCGGATCGTGTCGCCATCGACCACCGTGGTAACGGTCCCGCGGAGCACCACCGCCTGGCCGCGCTCCTGGCCGTGCAGATCGGCCGCCGGGGCACCGGTGGCCGCGAGGGCGAGTAGCAGCCCAGCGGCCAAGCCGGCAATCCATGACGTAATGCGCATCATTGTCATGCAGATGTATCAGGCAGACGGGATAGCCTCCTTACGTGCCTGCTGATCCCGAGGACCGCCTCATCCCGACCTGGTCGCGGTCGCCGCGGGCCTCGGCGCGGCTGGTCGCCGGGCCGATCCGCTCCTTCATGGCGTGGGAGGCGGCTGGTGGAGTGGCCTTGCTGCTCGCGACGATCGTCGCGCTCATCTGGGCCAATGTCGACACGGCCGGATACGAGGCCTTCTGGGCCACGCCCATCACGCTCGGAGTGAACGGAAGCATCCTCGACACCACCCTGATGCTGGTGGTGAACGACGCCCTCATGGCGCTCTTCTTCCTTCTGATCGGCCTCGAGGTAAAGCGCGAGCTCGCCGTGGGCGAGCTGTCGTCACCCAAGGCGGCCGCCGTGCCGATCGCGGCCGCCATCGGAGGGATGATCATTCCCGCCGCCATCTTCCTGGCGTTCAACCTCGGTGGACCGGGCCAGGACGGCTGGGGGATCCCGATGGCGACGGACGTCGCCTTCGCCCTCGCAGTTCTTGCGGCGCTGCGAACCAGAGTGCCACCGGCGCTCTGGGCGTTCCTCCTGGGCGTGGCGGTGATCGACGACATCGGTGCCGTGATCGTGATCGCGGTGGCCTACTCAGGCGGCATCTCCGGAGCGTGGCTCGCGGCCGCCATCGGTGCGCTCGCCGCCTTCTGGCTGCTCACCCGCCTCCACGTGCATGCGCGGTTCCCCTATGTGGCACTCGGGATCCTCGCGTGGGCATTCACCGCCGCGTCCGGTGTGCACGCAACGATCGCGGGCGTCGCGATCGGGCTGCTCACGCCTGCGGTGCCGTTGCAGCGACCCGCCGCGGTGTCCGCGGAAGCCCACCGGGTGGCGGACGAGACCTCCGACGCGCCGGCGAGCCCGGATGCCGAGAGCGAGGCCTGGATGCATCTCGCCGAGCTCACGCGCCAGGCCGTGTCGCCCCTTACCCGGGCCGTACATGCCCTGCATCCCTGGACATCGTTCGTGATCCTTCCCATCTTCGCCCTCGCGAACGCCGGCATCGTCTTCGGCACCGGGGCCCTGTCCGCGGACGGGGCAATCGCCGTGCTGCTGGGAGTTGCCCTCGGCCTGCTCGTGGGCAAGGCGATCGGAATCCCTCTGGGTGCCTGGCTGGTGGTGCGCGCAGGTCTTGGCCACTACCCGCGCGGCGTGCGCGGGTGGCAATTGATCGGAATCGGGCTTGTCGCCGGAATCGGCTTCACCGTGTCGCTCTTCGTCACCGACCTCGCATTCGACAGCGCATCCCTGCAGTCCGCGGCACGCATCGGCGTGCTGGCGGGGTCGTTCGTCGCCGCTGCCGCAGGGGCCATCCTGCTCTGGGGCGCAGCGCAGCGCCGGCGGTCCTCCTGAACCCCGATCCGGGGGATTCGCACCGCGCACGGCGAAGATGCGCGCGATGCATCTGCGCCACCTCTCCCTGGTCATGATCGCGGTCGCCGGGGCCGCCGTGCTCGGCGCGGCGGCACCCCCCGCATACGCCGGGTATCGCTCGAGCATCGCGCCCATCTCGCCCGCCCAACGCGCCGCCATGACGCCCACGGTGTGGCGCAAGGGCTGCCCGGTGGGCCTGTCATCCCTCCGTGCCGTGCGGGTGACCTACCGCACCTTCAGGGGCAGAGATGCCGTGGGCACCCTGGTGGTGCACAGGGATGTGGCGCCCTCGGTACGCCGCATCTTCCGCAGCCTCTACCGCGCGCGCGTGCCGGTGCGTCGGATCGCGCCCATCGAGAAATACCGCGGAAGCGACTTCGCCTCAATCGAGGCCGACAACACCTCCGCCTTCAACTGCCGTGCGGCCACCGGGAGCGGCCGCTGGAGCAACCACGCCTACGGCAGGGCCATCGACATCAACCCGATCGAGAATCCGTGGGTCGAGCCCGGGGGCACGGTGTACCACCGCGCGAGCAGGCCGTACGTGACGCGAACCCCTCGCCCGGGAGTCGCTGTTTCGGGAGGACCGCTCGTCCGCGCGTTCGAGCGCGAGGGCTGGAGCTGGGGCGGCCGGTGGTCAGGGACGAAGGACTACCAGCACTTCGACGCCGGCACCGGATAGTGCCGTGCAGCCCGTGGCCTGACCACCCCGCGGAGTGTTAGGTTCACTTCATGAGAAAGCGCCTTTTCGCGTGTATGGCACTCGGTGCCGCTCTCGTTGCCGTGAGCGTGACCGGGTGCGGCGGGAGCAGCACTGATGACCCGCGGGAGCGCTTTGGTGAGCTGACCACCATCAACGGGAAGACGCCCGCGGGCACGCTTGCGCCCCTCGTTGATGTGAAGCCGATGCTCGACACGCTCACCGCCGACGGCGATCGCCTTCTCGTCACCCGTGGCGTGAGGAAGGCCGGCACGCGCGTGGGCATCCACGTGCACCAGTGGGGTGGCCACACGTGCGTTCTCTCCGGGGAGATCACGGACTTCGTCGAGGGCAGGGAGCCGTCGAAGTACCCTGCCGGCACCTGCTACTACATGCCACCCGACACACCCATGTCCGCCGCGAACCTCGGGACAGAGGACGCTGTGCTGATCGATACCTTCACACTTCCCGTCGACGGCAACCCGATCACGATTCTCGAGCCCGGATACCCCGGGGGGCCCGGGACGACGACGGCCCCGTAGCGCACACCGCTGCGAGCGCAGGCCGAGCGGGCCCATATCGTCACCCCGCGGCGTGTTGCATACGCCACGCTGATAGCAGGATGCAATAATCCTCATCCTGATGCGCGCAGACTTCATGCCGAGGAGGCAGCCCGATGCCGGTTGAGTACGACCAGGACACGAAGATCCAGGCCTATGCCCACCCTGAGCGGCTGGTCACCACCGAGTGGCTCGCGGCACACCTCGGGGAGCCGGGGCTGGTGGTGGCCGAGAGCGATGAGGACGTGCTCCTCTACGAGACCGGGCACATCCCCGGCGCGGTGAAGATCGACTGGCACCTCGACCTGAACGACCCGCTCACGCGCGACTACGTTGATGCCGAGGCCTTTGCGCACCTGATGTCGGCGAAGGGCATCACCCCGGATACCACCATCGTCTTCTACGGCGACCAGAACAACTGGTGGGCCGCATATGCCCTGTGGGTGACCTCGCTGTTCGGCCACGCCGACGTGCGCCTTCTCGACGGGGGGCGCAAGAAGTGGGTGGACGAGGGACGTCCCATGACAACCGATGTACCCGCCCCGGCAGCGGGCGACTATCCGGTGACCCCGCGTGACGACAGCGTGATCCGGGCGTACCGCGAGCAGGTGCTCGCCCACATCGGCAACGGAAAGCTCGTGGACGTCCGCTCACCCGGTGAGTACTCGGGAGAGCTCCTGCACATGCCCGAGTACCCCCAGGAGGGCGCGCTCCGTGGCGGTCACATCCCTTCCGCGGCGAACGTGCCGTGGCGCCGGGCGGCCAACGAGGAGGACGGCACGTTCCTGCCCGTGGACGACCTGCGCGCCATCTACCAGGACGAGATCGGCCTCGAGACGGGTGACGACGTGATCGCCTACTGCCGCATCGGGGAGCGCTCGAGCCATACATGGTTCGTCCTCACCCACCTGCTGGGCTTCGACCAGGTGCGCAATTACGACGGCTCATGGGTGGAGTGGGGCAACGCCGTGCGCGTGCCGATCGAGAAGTGAGGGACAAGCTCCACGAGATCGTCGAGGAGTTCGCTGACACGCCGAAGGAGCTCCGGCTGCCGCTGCTCCTCGACTTCGCGAACGGCCTCCCGGCCCTTCCCGCGCGCCTCCTGGAGGACCGGGATTCGATGGAGCCCGTGGAGGAGTGCCAGGCACCGCTGTTCCTCGCCGTGGATGTTGGGCCTGGGGAGGTGCACCTCTACTTCGACGCCCCGCCCGAGGCACCGACCTCCCGTGGCTTCGCCGCCGTGCTGCACGAGGGCCTCGACGGCGCCACGCCCGAAGAGGTGCTCGCCACCCCCAACGACTTCTACCTGTCGATGGGGCTGGAGGAGTTGGTGACGCCGCTGCGCATGCGAGGAATGGCCGGAATGCTCGCCCGCGTGAAGCGACGGGTCGCAGAGGGCATGGAGGCCTAGCGACCGGAGCGCACTGGCCTCTCGGCCGTGGCGGCACCCGACGGCGCAAGCAGCAGCCTGCCGTTGCGGACCACCTGCACGGTGGCCGGGTACACCGCCTCACGCACCCCGGACCGGAACCTCATGGTCCCGAGCACTGACGGCACCGCGCGCACGCGCCGGAGGCCTGCGAGCACGCGGTCGGGCGCCCCGCCGTGCCCCATGGCTGCCGCTGCCGCCAGCAGCTGCACGCCGCCGTATCCCTGTGCCGCAAAGGCATCGGGGGTGGAGCGGTAGGCAGCGCGATATGCGCGCACGAAGGCGCGGCTCGCCGCATCGCGCTTGTTCGGGTTCCACGAGGCGCTCACGATGAATCCGTTCGTGGTCGTGCCCGCGGCCCCGAGCACATCCGGCGTGTTGAACCCATTGCCCCCCACTTTGGTCTGCGGCGCTCCAGCGGCGGCAACCGCGAGCCTCACGGCATCGGCGCTTCGCGCCGCGAAGAAGATGGCCTGGGGACCGGGTGCGACAGCCTGGGCGATGACGTCTGCCGCACCGCCACTGCCCGTCGGCATGCTCACATCTGCGAGCAGGCGTATTCCCTCGTCGGCGGCCGCCTCACGGAACACCTGCGCGGCGCCCTCGGAGTAGGCGTCGCCGGTCACCGACACCAATGACGCCGTCGCGACCCCGCGGGTGTCCTTCGCGTACTCCACTGATGTCGGGATGAGCCGCTCCTCGGACAGGGTCACCCTCCAGAAGGTGGGCCCCGCGGCTGCGGCGTCGAGCGTGGTGTTGGTGACGCCCAGCACCGGGATGCGCGCGGCGCCCGCGATCGGATCGGCGGCGCCCGCGACTCCGGACAGCGTCGGCCCGAGCACGGCCGACACCCGTGCACCCACGAAGCCGGTCATCTGGTAGATGCCCATCTGGTTCGCCGACTGGTCATCGGCCAGGTGCAGCCGCACCCGCACAGAGGTGCCGCGCGTCGCGCGGGCTGCCAACGACGCCCCGCGCGCTTGCGACACCCCGTAGGCGCTCGCCGATCCGCTGATCGAGGCCAGCGACCCGCCGACGGCCTCGATCGGATGGTGCGATGCCGTCGCAGGGCCGGCGAGAGCCAAGGCCGTCATCGACAGCACGATGGGGACGATCCTGGGTGCGGTGCGGGGCATGGGCAATGACTCCAATCAGCGGATACGCGATAGTCGCCCGGAGGCCCACCGGCGGATGCGCCGTGGTCGGACCGCGCGATGCTACGCCACGCCTCGTTAGGCTGACGGGGTGAGCCCGCGTGCCGCCGCACTCCTCGCCATCGCCATCGGCGGAGCCATCGGCGCGCTCGCGCGCGGGGGCATCGCCGAGGCGCTGCCCACGGGCGGCTGGCCGATCAGCACGCTCATCGTGAACATCATCGGCACGATCCTGCTCGCCGCCGTCGCAGCGCTCATCGCGTGGCGACCATCCCTGCCGCACTGGTTCCACCCGCTCATCGCCGTGGGCTTCTGCGGATCCCTCACCACGTTTGCGGGGATCCAGGTGGAGGCCCTGGTGCTCATGCGCGATGGCGGATCCGCCACGGCCGTGCTGTATGTCGTCGCCACGGTGGTCCTGGGGCTTGTCGCGGTGGTCGCAACACGGCGCGCCATGGCGCGGGTGATCAGGTGAATGCGCTCGCCTGGGTGCTCGCAGCGCCCGCAGGGGCACTCGGCGCGCTGGCCAGGTTCGGCACCGGGCGAGTACTCGCAGCGCGCGCGGGGCTGCATGCCCCGTGGGGCGTGCTGGCGGTCAACCTCATCGGCGCATTCCTGCTGGGTTTTCTCGTCGGGCTGCACCCCGCCGATGGGGTGGTGCTCGTCGTGGGCACCGGGTTCCTCGGCAGCTACACCACGTTCTCGACGTGGATGATCGAAACCGACGCGCTCGCCGAGGCACGGCGATGGACGGGTGCGCTGCTCAACCTCGTCGTGCCCGCAACCGGCGGGATCATGATCGCGGCCGCGGGGTTCGCCCTGGGCGCGGCGATCGCCTGAATGCCGCGGGGCGGTGGGTCGGGGAGTTGGTCCGGCTAGCCGGCGGAGTTGAAGACGACGATCAGGACGATGACGGCGATCACGACGCACACCGTGGCGGTGATGAAGGCGGTCATGAACTTCGGCATCGGCGGAATGGGCGGCAGGTCTGCCATGAGGCGTTTCTCCACGCGTTTCGGGAACCGCGATCATTCCACCAGACGCGCCCCGCCCCGTATATCCCGAAACCCGCGCAACGGGCCCTTCCCGGACGGTCGTCACGCCGATGCGGGGACGTACCGCAACCGAACCCGCCTGAGGATGGCGCCGGTGGCCTAATCTGACGCGCACTCAGGCCTTGCTGCGAAAGGTTCAGAAATGACGCTCCGCACCCGCGCAGTCGCGATTGGCACCGCCACGGCGGCCGCCCTCGCACTCTCTGCGGCCCCCGCGCTGGCCGCGAAGACCATCACGGTCACCACCCCGCAAGCCGACCCGTTCTCCTTCCGGGGAATGCCGAAGACCCTCAAGGCCGGGACCTACCGGTTCAGGTACGTCAACCGATCCGGCGTCGGGCACAACCTCAAGGTGGGATCCAAGGCCACGCCCGTGTTCCCGCGCGGGACGAAGACGATCACGGTCACACTCAAGAAGGGCACGGTGAGGTACCTGTGCGTGCCGCACCGGTCGGTGATGAAGGGCGTGATCCGGGTCAGGTAGCCCGACTCCACCGGGGAGACGTGCTGGGTCGACCGGGAGTCCGTCGGCCAGCACGGGTCGACGTGCACCTAACGGCCGCCGCCTCGGTATCCGCCTGAGGCCGGTACAACAGAAGTACCCCCAGCGGGATTCGAACCCGCGCTACCGCCGTGAAAGGGCGGCGTCCTGGACCGCTAGACGATGGGGGCCAGGAGGCGTGAGGCTACCCGGTCCCCGAGGGGATCACGCGGCCTGCGCCCCGCGTTCCTCACCGCCCATGCCGTCGGCGGGCGGGCGGCACACCGGGCACGGAGACCAGTGCGACGCGAGGTACTTCCACGGGCCATGGATGGTGTCGCGTATGCCGGGGTCGCCGCGATGAGGCGCCTCGGCGCAGTCGAGGCGGTGGTACTGGCCGAATCCGCCCCTGCTGTAGTGGGCCACCACTCCCTCGGTGGCAAGGCGATCGCGCGTCGGGCGCGTCGTGTTCATCTGCGTCCCTCCTCGTGAGGAACCGGGCATCCCCTGCCCGTATCGGTCATCTGTATCGAGTGCGAAGGTATCACTGCCCCCGCATTCGCCGCCAGAGAACGAGTTCCCCCGTGTCAGTGCCCCGGCATCCGCGCCCATCCGTAACTCCCCGCATCTGGGCACACCCGCGCGTAGAGCGCATCGGTAGCGTTCACGCCGTGCACGGAGCGCCCGACCTCCCTCGCCGGTTCGCGGCCGAGTTCATCGGCACCTTCATCCTCGTGGCCGGTGGATGCGCCGCGGCGGCGGCCAACTTCCGGTTCGACGGCGGCCTCGGCGGTCACGTGGGTGTCGCCATCGCGTGGGGCCTCATCGTCGCGATGGTCATCTTCGCGATCGGCCACCTCTCCGGGGCGCACATCAACCCCGCCGTGACCCTTGCCTTCGCATCCGGGCGCCACTTCCCCTGGCGCGAGGTTCTCCCCTACTGGGTCGCGCAGGTCACCGGTGCCATCGCCGGTGCGCTCACCGTCGCCGGCCTGTTCGGCACCGAGAGCGGTCTCTCAGTCACCCAGCCGTTCGACGTGAGCGACGTCGGCGCCGTGGGCATCGAGATCATCATCACGGCGATCCTGATGATCGTCGTCATGGCCGTCGCCACTGATACCCGGGCGCAGGGTGCGCTCGCCGCCGTGGCGATCGGGGTAACGGTCGCGGTGATCGGTCTCGTCATGGGACTGATGGACGGGGCCTCGATGAACCCGGCGCGGTCGATCGGGCCCGCGGTGGCCACCGGTGAGTACACGGCTCTCTGGGCATACCTCATCGGACCGGCAATCGGGGCACTCCTCGGCGTGAGCATCTACGCATACATGCGGGGGCGTCCGCACCCGGAGGGCGCACACCCGGATGCCGAGGCAGGCGAGGACCTGGCCTAGCCGTTCACCCGGGCGGATCGCCGCGTCAGGCATATCGTGCAGGTATGGAGATCACCGGGGCTCGATCAGTAGTGCTGGGCGCGACGGGCGGATTCGGTGCCGAGATCGCGCGTTCCCTCGCGTCGGAGGGCGCGGCGCTCGCCGTGCACGGGCGCGACGTGGATCGCCTGCAGGCGATCGCCGCCGAGGTGGGCGGCCACGCCGTGCCGGGTGACCTGACCCAACCAGGCGTGCCAGATGTGGTGATTGACGACGCGGCGCGGGCACTCGGCGGTCTTGACGTCGTGGTGATGGCGTTCGGCGCGGTGGCCTTCGGCCCCGTGGCAGAACTGGACGAGGCAGTGCTCCGCGCGATCATCGAGATCGACCTCATCGCTCCGATACTGGTGGCGCGCGCTGCCACCCGTCACCTGGAACGCGACGGGGTCATCGCCCAGGTCTCGGCGGTCGTGGCCGATCAGCCGATGGCGGGCCTCGCCGCCTACTCGGCGGCGAAGGCAGGGCTCACGGCCTTCGACGTGGCCTTCCGGCGAGAGATGCGTCGCGCAGGCGTGCGGGTGCTCGACGCCCGGCCGCCGCACATGGAGACCGGCCTCGCCACGCGGCCCCTGGCCGGCACGGCACCCGGGCTCTCCGAGGGGCGCAATCCACGCGAGGTGGCCGACGAGCTCGTCGTCGTCATCGGTGGATCCGATTCGGTACCCGACTGGATCGACTGACTGCTACTGTCCCCCGGCCCAATGGGGCGGTTAGCTCAGTTGGTAGAGCACCTGCTTTACACGCAGGGGGCCGGCGGTTCAAATCCGTCACCGCCCATCGCTCGCCGGGAGCAACCCGGGGGTGTAGCTCAGCTGGTTAGAGCGCAGGACTGTCAATCCTGAGGCCGCGGGTTCAAGTCCCGTCACTCCCGTAGGAAGAAAGGCCCGCCCCGGCGGGCCTTTCGCGTTCAATGGGTGCGACCGCGCCTGCGCGTAGCCTCGTCCTCATGCGTCGCGCCGCTCTCATTGCAGCCATCATCACCGGGGCCCTGGCAGTCATGGCCGGCTGCGGAGGCGATGCCGGGCCGAGCGGGACCGCTGAGGCCACAGACGCATGCGCGCGGTCAGTGGGTGCCTTCATCAGCGCTCGTGACTCCGGCACGGCGACCGTCGATGCCGCCGCGGAATCGCTCGCGGTGTGCCCGGGTCGCGACGAGTGGTCCGCCGCCTATCGCGCGGCCGGACCTGGTGACGGCGGCGCATCGGACGAGGCGGTCGTCGCGGCGTTGATGTCGGCATGCGACGAGGCCGACCCGGACCGCCTCACGACCACCTGCGCGGGACTCGGTCCGGGCTAGGGCATGTGGTGCGGTGTCCGCGCGGGAGCGGACGCGATGGGGACGCCGACTGCCTAGGACATCGGCGACAGCCCCACCAGCACCGCCGCGAGGACGATCACCGCGATGAGGAGGGCAGCCTCGACGGCCGTGGCCCGGCCCAGTGCGCGCACCAGGGCGGGGTCCGGCCCGGAGGCACCGTCCGCCACGGATGCCCGCATCTGCGGGACGACCCTGTAGTGGGCGTGGGCGCCGATAGCGAGAGCGCACAGGACCAGGGCCACCTTGGCGATCAGCACGAGGCCCCACGCCGTTGTCACGAGCGCAGAGGCGCTGGGGAGGATGAGGATGGCCAGGACGACCCCGGTGACGACCATGAGGGCGATGAGAACCGTCGCCGTGTTGGCGAAGCGGATCACCATGGCCCCCGTGCCGGCGGGGTTCCCGGCCGCGGTGCGGCGAAGCGCGAGCATTGCGATGAGGATGACCGCTGCCACCCAGGCCGCGACCACGACGATGTGCAGGACGTCCGACAGGATCATGAGCCACTGGGGCGTCACGTCTCCGGAGTGGCCGTCCATCACGACGCCGGCAACGACGACCGCGATACCGACGAGGGCCACCCACGCCGCCCCGAATGCGCCACGGACGGGTGGCCCATCAGGCGGTGCCACCGTGACACCGGGAATCGGGTCGAGGGGGGCCTCGCGCCCCACGGCGCCGGCGGCGACGAGGACGCCGCCACCGAACGCGAGGATCATCGCCAGACCAGCCTGGGACGTCAGGTAGGAGTCGAGCGTGGCCTGCGTGAAGGCGCCGGACCATTCCCCCGCCTGCTGCCACAGGCTGCCGAGTGCCGCAACCACGGCGCCGATGGCGACGGCCACGCCCGTGATCCGCACGATCCGGAACTGCGTGCGCACCTCGGCTGCGCTGCCCACCATGGCGTACCGCGTGAACACCAGTGTGCCGAGGCCGAGGATGAGGCCGAGGTAGAGCACCGCCATGCCGATGTCGCGCACGACGGTAGAACCGGTGTCATCGGGCGGTTCCAAGGCGCTCGCGAGGGCAGCGGGCACCTCCATACCGCCCGAGCCGCTGTCCATGCCGCCCTCGCCGGGCGCTCCCATGCTCGCGTCGTGGCCGGCGCCGACGTGGAACCACATCGACCCGAACACGCGCTCCCCGTCGCCGTCAACGAGCCGCCATGTCACGCCATGGTGGCCTGCAGAAAGCGGGGCGTCCGGCGTGAGCGTGAAGGTCGTCCCATCCTGCGCAACCGAGGTCGGGAGCTGCGTGCCATCGGCGTCCAGCAACTGGAACCCGCTGCCGGTCGGCTCCACCGGCGCGCTGAACGAGAGCACCACTCGGGCGGGCGGTGCGATGCCGCTCGCGCTGGCGGGCGGCGTGCTCGAGACCAGGCGCACCGACCCGCCCACGGCGGCGCCCGAGCCCGCCCCGGTGGTCGCGGCGCGCACGCGGAAGGTCAGGGAGCCCTCCTCGGTGTGCCCGTCGTCGCTCCGCACCCGATATGACACCGCATACTCGCCGGCCCCGAGGGCAGCGGACGGCGTGATGGTGAATGTCGTGCCGGACGCCGGGGTGACCGTCGCCGCAACCGTGGCACCGGACCCGTCGAGCAACCTGATGCCGTCACCCACCGGCGAACCCCGCTCGCCGAACGTGAGTGTGATCGTCGCCGGAGGGGTCGTGAGCGCCTGACCATTCGTGGGCCGGCTTGTCTCGAGCTCCATGTGCGCCGAGGCCAGCGAGGCACTTGCGCCGAGCATCGCAAGGGCCGCCCCGATAAGGAGCACCACACGCCATAGCGACGCGACGCGGCCGCGCATCCAGTCCTCGGCGCGACCGGGCATGCGCGTGAGCGCTGCGTGTTCGGTGGCAGGGTGACGGTTCGAGGCCATACGTGAGACTAGGCCATACACCGGGATGGCGGCCCCGGCGGCTAGGCTCACCCCGTCGCCGTGAAAACACGACTCCCCTACATGCGCCTGGTCGTCGCCGTCACCACGCTCGCGGCGGCAACCACTCTCCTCGTCGCGGGCGGAACGCCGTCGACCCCAGCCGCAGCGGCTGGAACGACGGCACGTGACGCACCTGCCTGGAAGGGCCGCCTGCGCCTGCGGACCACCATCACGGGGCGGATCTCGCCGAAGTCCGTGGCCGCATCCGGAAACGGGCTCGTGACCGCGCAGAACATGATGTACACCCACACCGTCACGGTGTATGACGCCCGAACCATGAAGCTCAAGGCGACGATTCCCGACTCCGTGAACCTCGCCCGCTTCGGCATCAGGGGGCACCCGGGCGTGTCCCGGGGAGCGCCGGTCGAGGCCGCATTCTCCCCCGGCGGCCTCTACGGCTACGTGAGCAACTACGCCATGTATGGGCGCGGGTTCGGCCCTGAGGGCAAGGACACCTGCACGCCCTCGTCGGGCACCGACCGCTCGTTCGCCTACCGCATCAACCTCGAGAGCATGGCGATCGACAAGGTGTACCCCGTCGGCGCGGTGCCAAAGGTCGTCGCCGTGACACCCGATGGCGGGCGCGTGCTGGTGACCAACTGGTGCTCGTGGGACATGACAGTGATCGATGCGGCCACGGGAAGGTGCTTCGCACCGTGCCGATGGGTGCGTACCCGCGCGGCATCGCGGTGTCGAAGAACGGCCGGTTCGCCCTGGTGGCGATCATGGGCAGCAACCACCTGCTCCGCGTCGACCTGCGCACCTACCGCACGCGGCAGATCGCGGTGGGGTCCGGTCCACGCGCAGTCGCGCTCTCGGATGACGGGCGGACGGCGTACGTCACCCTCAACGCGGAGGGCCGGGTCGCCAGCGTCAACCTCCGCACCGGTGCGGTGGCCCGGGTGTCGACTGGCAATGCGCCGCGCAGCCTCGCGCGCTCGGCAGATGGGTCAGCGCTCTACGTGGTCAACTACGAGAGCGGGTCGGTGTCGAAGCTCCGGGCACGCAACATGCGCGTGCTCCAGACGATCAACGCGTGCCAGCACCCGATCGGCATCACGTACGAGCCGGTAACCCGGCGTGTGTGGGTGGCCTGCTACGGCGGCGCGATCCTGGTGTTCAGCGACAGGTAGGACTGTCAATTCGGGGGCCTGGGGTTGACATCCCATCACTCCCGTCACACACGGCGAGCGTGACCGAAGCAGACGGCGAAGGCCCATGGTTGCACCACCTGACTGACCTTGTACACCAGCGGGATCAACCGCCAGGCGGATCTGAAGTGCGTAGTCACAGGGTAATCACATGAGGCCGCGGGCGATCACCACGATGACGTAGGCGAGGCCCGCAAGCCCGAGCACCCGCCGGAAGAGATTGACGCCCGCCGTGAGCTCGAGATACGCCCACACGGCGATGAACACGTATGCAATGGCGGCGAAGGCGTCAGCCCACGCGCCGGTGGTGATGACGCGCAGCACCAGCGCGACCAGCCCGATGAGGAGCGGTGGGTTCGGAAACTGCGCGATGGGGTAGCTCTTCGGCCACGACAGGCCCCGGAGTCGGCGGTATGCCCGGATCACGACCACGTGCGCCCTCCATCCGCAGAGGACCTGATGCGGCCCTCAGAATCAGCGGCCACGAGATCCATGGCAGACGACGCCAGCAGCGCTGCCGGCGGTGCGCCGATGTTGCCGCGCGGTACCCAGGACTTCCCGCCATCGCTGCTCACCGATATCTCACCTCGCGCGTCGACCATGTACAGCGCGTCGGGGCGGGCCCAGGAGAGCAGCCCCAGCGCGTTCCCCACAACCGTCCACGTGCGGCCCGAGTCATCGGAGCGTTGGAGCCCTGACTCGGTGGCGGCGATCAGCGTGCCCCCCTTCACGGGGTGCACGGCGATGTCGATGAGCCCTGCCGGAGCGGTCGCCGCCGTTGCCATCGTCGTGGGCGTTATGCCCGCGTACAGCGCACCATCGCTGCCCACCGCATAGATACGACCGCCCCCGACCTCGATCACGTGGTAGTCGTCCCGCGGCATCGCATCGATGCGCGTCCACGATGCGCCGCCATCGCCTGAACGCCGCAGCCCCAGGGGGTCCGGTTCGTCGCTCTCAGGTCCGGGGTGCCCGGATGACAGCAGGACGCCGGACGGCAGCGCCGCCAGGCCCATGACGTCGGCGGGATCACCCACGCGCTCAGGCGACCTGTCGCCCGCGAGGGCGTACAGGCCACCGTGCGTTCCGATGAGGACGTCCCCGGCCCCGGTAGAGGCGATGCCGTGCACGTGACCGGCGTCGGCCGGCATGATGATGCCTCCCACGCCATCAGAGGCGGCCGGCGGGACGGATGATCCGCATCCTGCGATGACCACCCAGCCGGCGAGAAGGAATGTGGTGATGGCTGACCGTCGCACGGCCGAAGGATGAACGACCGGCGTCGATGACGCCCGCCGTCACCAGCGGGGTGGTCAGGCGGAGAGGGTCTCGTCGAGCCAGTCGAACATCCGCTGCGCGCGGATGCGCGGGGCCATCGGCTCGCAGTGCCAGTTGGCGCCGTCCTCGGATGTGAAGCGTGCGAGGACCTTGTCCTCGACGCCGGTGAGGAGGTCGAACAGGCGCTGCGACTGGCCCGGCCAGAACTGCTCGTCGTCGGGCGAGGAGATCCATGCGGGTGCGGTGACCCTTCCGGCGACATCCGTGAGATCCCATTTGCGGAGCTCGATGAGCACCTCGGCCAGGGAGTCGGTGCGGTAGGGCTCGAGGCGCTTGGCGGCCTCGAGTGCGATCCCGGGATCCGCCTTCATGCCCTCGGCCATGTAGGCGTCGAACTCCTCCATCTGCCCGGCGTCGAGCATCTGCAGCATCGGCGGTGGCAGGTGACGGGTCCACGACTCACCCACGCTCACGACTCCGGGGTCGACCATGATCGCGCGCAGGCGGGGCTCGAAGGCCGCGGCGCGCGGCACCCAGTAGCCCGCCTGGCTCCACCCGCACAGGGCGATGCGGTCGGAGTCGACGTCCGCACGCGGGGATGCCCAGTCGACGATGGGCGTGACCACCTTCTCCCAGTCGTACCGGAAGGGCAGGCCGTCCTCGTAGAGCGCGGCGCCCTGCCCCGGACCGTCGTACATGAGCACGTGGTATCCGCGTTCCACGGCGTCGAGCACGCCGGCGCAGAGCATGTCCGCCATGGTCCCGTCGCTGCCGTTCGTGGCGATCAGGAGCGGACGCGAACCCTCACCCCCCGAGAACAGGTACCCCTGCATGGGTGTGTCCTCATACGGGATCTCGACGGCCTCCACGGGGGTGGGCCAGAGGGCCATTGCGCGCGCGAACGCATCGCGGTGCCGCCGCCACGCCGCAAGCTCCCGCGACGGATCACGGGTGGCGAGCACGTAGAAGAAGCCGGTGCCCATGTAGAACGACGCCCGCAGGTACAGCCAGCGGGCGCTCACCACATGGCCCGCCGCCTCGCACTCCCCGGCCTGGTCCATGCACCGCTCGCCGGTGGTGGTCCACTGGTCGAACCACTCATCGGCGTCGCCGTCGGCGATGCGCGCGGCCGTGGAGAGGACCTCCCCGGCCTCGGACAGCCCGTACGGCGCGGCTCCGAGGGCGATGAGGGTGGCGAACTCGAAGCCGGTGTCCTCAAAGAATCGGTGCGTGCTCATCGCGGCATCGTATTGGGTCGCGCGCTCGTCGGCGAGGTCAGGTGGGCCCGCCCAGCGGCGCTGCGGGCCGGCCTCCGACGCGTCAACGATCGCGCCGCTCGCCTAGGCTCACCACGTGGACGACCTCGACCTCCTGCGCCGCTTCGAGCCGATCCTCCGGTTCAACCGGGTCGAGCTCTTCCTGCCGTCGGACGCCGACGCCTACGTGGCGGCGTGCTCGCTGTGGCACCGCAAGCCCGACGGCACCGAGGAGATGGTGGCCGGGCCCGGAGACCTCGACCTCGACGTCCTGGCGGCCATCTGCCGCGACCGAGCCGCCGACACCCTGCACCTCCTGTACGTCCAGGAGCCTCTCTCGCGCCGGCAGTTCCGGCAGTGGCGGCGGGAGGGGCACGGCGAGGCCATGCCCGGCGCGAACCGTTTCTCGCATGTGGGAATCACCGGGCGCATCATCGATGCCCTGTTCCGGCTCACCCTGCTGTTCCGCGGGCGGGTGCCGCGGGGATCGGTCGCGGCTGCGGAGATCACGTATCGCGAGAGCATCGCCGCAGCCGGCACGCCCTACTACGGCCGGGTGTCACGCGAGGCCGGCTGGACCATCCTGCAGTACTGGTTCTTCTATCCGATGAATGACTGGCGCTCATCGTTCCATGGCATCAACGACCATGAGGCCGACTGGGAGAACATCATCGTCTACGCCGCGCCGGATGAGGACGGCGTGCTCGAGGCCCGATGGGTGGCGTTCTCATCGCACGACGCCGAGGGTGATGGCCTGCGGCACCGTGCAGATGACGACGACCTCGAGTGGATCGGCGACCACGTCGTGGCATACCCCGGAGCGGGGTCGCATTCGCACACGCCCATGGCGATGGACGAGCTCGTGCGCGTGGATCCGCCCGTGATGAAGAGGTTTGTCCGCGCCGTCCGTCGCATACTCCGGGCACTCACGCCCTGGGAGGACCATTCGTCGCTCGACGAGGGCTTCGGCATCCCGTTCGTGGACTACCACCGGGGCGACGGGGTCTCCGTGGGCCCCGGCGCCGACCGCGAGTGGGCGCCCGTGGTGATCGGGGACGACACCCCATGGGTACGCGACTTCAGCGGACGGTGGGGGCGCGACTCGCACGACCGGTTCGGTGGCGAATCGGCACCCACCGGCCCCAAGCATGAGCGCGACGGCATCGATCGCGTGCGCTGGGAGGATCCTCTGGGCTGGGCTGGCATGCAGAAGATCGATCCCGATCCCCATGCCGCGGCCCGTGCCATCGACGAGCGGCTCGCGAGCGTGAACGCCCGCATCCGGGCCATCGACGATGAGACCGGCGTGCTCCGCGCGACATCGCGCCGCGAGAATGCCGAGCTTCGGGCCCTCGACGCAGACGTCGTGACCCAGGCGCTCGCGACGAAGCGCCGGACGGAACTGGGCGAGCGCGACGCGGCGATGCTCGCGCTCCGGGATGAGCGACGGCACCTCGCCGCCGAACGCGACGCGATGCAGGCGGCCGCAGATGCCGGCCTGGCGCCGGAGTCGCCGCGGGCACACCGCGGACCCGACCCCGCATGCGATGAGAGCACGCCCAAGCATGCAAGCGTGCGGAGTCGTGTCCTTCGCATCTGG
>JAPOLI010000026.1 GCA_029977205.1 bacterium | reverse complement strand
CGGTGCGGGACGGCGGGCGCCGGTATGGCGCCCCGACAGGGGTGGAACTCGCCGGAACCCGCAGCGCATGACGCCGGGATCACGCGCCGCGGCTCGCGGTGCGGCTGGGGTAAGCGTGATGCGGTCGTTCCGCTATTCTCCCCCGGCGCCGGGCTCGCCCGGCGGCGTGGTGGGCGTAGCTCAGCTGGTAGAGCTCCTGGTTGTGGTCCAGGCGGTCGTGGGTTCGAGTCCCATCGCTCACCCTGTCTGCTGTGCCAATTCCTGCGGGTGTGGCGGAATCGGTAGACGCGCCAGGTTTAGGACCTGGTGGGGAAACCCGTGGAGGTTCAAGTCCTCCCACCCGCACTTCTTTCTGAACAAACCGAGGATCCGCGAGTACAGATGCCCGTAGCTGCCGAAGTCATAACCCTCGAGGACGACCAGGTCCGCATCGACATCTCGGTGCCCGAGGACGAGGTGCGCAAGCAGTTCGACCGCACGGTCAAGGAGACCTCGGCGCGGATGCGCATCCCGGGCTTCCGGCCGGGCAAGGTGCCCGCCGGCATCGTGATCCAGCGCGTCGGCCGCGAGGGCCTGTTCGCGCAGATGATCGATCGTGCGCTGAACGACTGGTACCGCGAGGCGCTCGGCACCACGGGCATCGAGCCCATCGACTCGCCCGAGGTGGATCTCGGCGATGCCACTGAACAGGGCGTGGCGTTCGCCGTGACCGTGAAGGTGCCGCCGACGCCCGTGCTCGGCACCTACAAGGGCCTCGAGGTCATGAAGGAGCCGGCGGAGACCCCGGCCGACGCCATCGAGGAGGAGATCACCCGGGTGCGCGAGCAGGGCGCGCGCCTCGAGGACAAGGACGGCGCCGCCGGCATCGGCGACTTCGTGGTTGCGGACATCGATGGCACCCTCGACGGCGAGGATCTGCCGCAGGCGCAGTCGCGTGACCAGCTCGTCGAGCTCGGCACCAACCGGATCCTCCCCGAGTTCACCGAGGCCCTGGACGGCGCGAAGGCGGGCGACTCCGTGTCGTTCGATGTGACATACCCCGAGGACGCGCCCGAGGAGATCCGCGGCAAGACGGTGGCGTACAGCATCACCGTTCAGAAGGTGCAGGAGAAGGTGCTGCCGGAGGTCGACGACGCCCTGGCCGAGACCGTGGGGTTCGCGTCCGCTGCGGAGATGCTCGAGGAGATCGAGCAGCGCCTTGCCACGGCCACCGAGCGCGCCGTCGAGGAGCGCTTCCGCCGCCGGGTCATCGACGCCGCCGTCGCGGGGGCGGACTTCCAGGTGCCGGCCGCGATGATCGAGCGCCGGGTCGAGGAGATCCTGCACGACACCTCGCACCAGCTGCCACAGGGCGTGACGCTCGAGCAGTACCTCGCGATGCAGGGGCAGACGCTCGACCAGGCGCGTGACGGGCTTCGCACCGACGCCGAGCTGTCCATCCGCCGCGAGCTCGTCGTGGCCGCGGTCGCCGACGCCGAGGGCATCACGCTCACCGATGACGAGATCGAGGCGCGCGTGCGCTCCGATGCGGCTGACGCGGGGCGCGACCCCGAGGAGCTGCTGCGGGCCCTGCGGAAGGCTGGCGGATGGGACAACCTCCGTGAGGACCTCCGCATCGAGCGTGCGGTCGACCTGATCGTGGAGAGCGCAACGCAGATCTCGCCCGAGGAGGCCGAGGCGCGCGACGCCGCTTCGGAGCCTGCCGCTGCCACGGCGGAGGAGGAGACGGCGAAGAAGCCGGCCGCCAAGAAGCCGGCAGCCAAGCCCGCCGCGAAGAAGGAGCCGGCGGCGAAGAAGCCCGCGGCCAAGAAGCCGGCGGCGAAGAAGCCAGCCGCCACGAAGACGGCAGCGAAGCCCGCCGCGAAGGCGGGGGGCACGACGACATCCAGCACGGCGGCCGCCAAGAAGCCCGCGGCCAAGAAGGCTGCAACGTCAAGTGCGAAGGGGAGCGGGACGGCTGCGGCGAAGAAGCCCGCGGCCGCCAAGAAGCCCGCGGCGAAGAAGAAGCCCGACGCCGAGTAGGTTCGGGCCCGGCTCCCCACGCACGAAGGCAGGCGATGTCCGAGACCACGAACGACAGCGGTGAGCAGCTCCTCTGCAGTTTCTGCGGCAAGTCGCAGCGGCAGGTCAAGAAGCTCATCGCCGGACCCGGCGTCTACATCTGCGACGAATGCATTGATCTCTGCAACGAGATCATCGATGAGGAGGCCGTCGCCGGCCCGTCAGCGATCGAGTCGGAGACGCTCCCGCGTCCGCGCGAGATCTACGACGTCCTGAACGACTACGTGGTGGGCCAGGAGGAGGCCAAGCGCACCCTCTCGGTGGCGGTCTACAACCACTACAAGCGGATCCAGATGTCGCAGTCGAGCGAGGGCGAGGTGGAGCTCCACAAGAGCAACATCCTCCTGCTCGGCCCGACCGGGTGCGGCAAGACGCTCCTCGCGCAGACCCTCGCGCGCATCCTCAACGTGCCGTTCGCGATCGCGGACGCCACGGCGCTCACCGAGGCCGGCTACGTCGGCGAGGATGTCGAGAACATCCTGCTCAAGCTGATTCAGGCGTCGGATTTCGACATCAAGCGGGCCGAGACCGGGATCATCTACATCGACGAGGTCGACAAGATCGCCCGCAAGAGCGACAACCCGTCGATCACGCGCGACGTGTCGGGCGAGGGCGTGCAGCAGGCGCTGCTCAAGATCCTCGAGGGTACGGTGGCCTCGGTACCGCCCCAGGGGGGGAGGAAGCATCCACACCAGGAGTTCCTCACGATCGACACCACGAACATCCTCTTCATCTGCGGTGGTGCGTTCGCGGGCCTCGATTCGGTGATTGACCGCCGCATCGGGAAGAAGGGCGTCGGCTTCGCCGCCGAGTTGCGCAAGCACTCCGCCCTCGACCCGCACGATCTGTTCGCCGAGGTGCTGCCCGAGGACCTGGTGCAGTTCGGGCTCATCCCCGAGTTCATCGGGCGCCTGCCGGTGGTCACGGCCGTGCACCAGCTCACGCGCGACGACCTCGTGACCATCCTCACCGAGCCGAAGAACGCCCTCACGCGCCAGTACCAGCGCTTCTTCGCCTACGACGACGCTGAGCTGGTGTTCAACGACGACTCGCTGAACGCGATCGCCGACCGGGCGCTTGAGCGCGAGACCGGCGCCCGTGGCCTGCGGTCGATCATCGAGGAGGCCCTCCTCGATGTCATGTTCGAGCTGCCGTCGCGGGAGGACGTGCGCAAGTGCGTCGTCACCCGCGACACCATCGAGAAGGGGCTGCCGCCCACGCTCGTCACGGAAGCGGCGCACTCCGACGACGACGAGGAGCTCCCACCCCTCGCCGAGGCCGGGGAGTCGGCGTAGCCGCCGAGAGCGCAGGGGAGTGGCCGGCACGCCTCGATTCGCATGAGGTCGAGGCGCGGTGGGTTGCTGCGTGGGATGCCTCCGGGCGCCTGCGGGGTGACCCCTCGAGCCCGCGCACGCCGTATGTGATCGCGGTCCCGCCGCCCAACGTGACGGGCGCACTGCACATGGGGCACGCGCTCAATGGGACGATTCAGGACGTCCTGATACGCCGGCATCGCATGGCGGGGTACGAGGCGGAATGGGTAACAGGAACCGATCATGCGGGCATCGCCACCCAGGCCGTGGTCGAGAAGGAGCTCGCCAAGGACGGCGTCCGCCGGCTGGACATGACCCGCGAGGAGTTCCTCGAGCGGGTGTGGGAGTGGAAGGCCGAGTACGGCGGGCGGATCATCGAGCAGTTCACGCGCCTCGGCTGCACCATGGACTACTCGCGCGAGCGCTTCACCATGGACGACGGGTATGCCGCGGCGGTGCTGCGGGTGTTCGTCGACCTGTACGAGAAGGGCTACGTCTACCGCGACACCTACCTCGTCAACTGGGACCCGGGCCTGGGGTCTGCCATCTCCGATCTCGAGGTCGAGAACCGGGAGGTCACCGACACGCTGGTGAAGATCGCCTACCCGCTCGCCGATGGATCCGGTGAGGTCGTGGTGGCGACGGTGCGGCCCGAGACCATGCTGGGTGACACCGCCGTGGCGGTGAACCCCGACGACGAGCGCTACCGCGACCTCGTGGGGAAGAGCGTCGTGCTGCCGCTCGTGGGGCGTGAGATCCCCATCATCGGCGACGACCACGTGGACCCCTCGTTCGGCACCGGGGCGCTGAAGGTGACGCCTGCGCACGACCCGAACGACTTCGAGATCATGAAGCGCCACGGGCTCGAGGCCGTGCAGGTCATCGGCGAGGACGGCTGCATGACCGACGCCGCACCCGAGGCATACCGGGGGCTGCCCGTCGCCGCGGCGCAGGAGCGGGTTGTGGCCGACCTGGCTGCACAGGGCCTCGTGCGCGGCACAGAGGATTACCTGCATACGGTTCCGTTCTCGCACCGCTCGGGCGCCCGCGTGGAGCCCCTGCTCTCGCTGCAGTGGTTCTGCGACATGGAGGCCCTCGCCCGCCCGGCCATCGCCGCCGAGCAGGATGGGCATGTGCGGTTCACGCCACCCACCTGGGGCCGCGTGTACCGCGACTGGCTCGAGGAGATCCGGCCGTGGTGCCTGTCGCGCCAGCTGTGGTGGGGCCATCAGCTCCCGGTGTGGTACCGCGGTGATGAGGTCTATGTGGGCATCGACCCGCCGGAGGGGACGGGGTGGGAGCGCGACCCCGACGTGCTCGACACGTGGTTCTCATCGGCGCTGTGGCCCTTCGCCACGCTGGGGTGGCCGGAGCGCAGCGTCGAGCTCACGCGGTTCTACCCGACGAGCGTCCTCTCCACGGCGCGCGAGATCATCTTCCTCTGGGTCGCGCGCATGGTGATGATGGGCCTCGAGTACATGGGCGAGGTCCCGTTCCGCGAGGTGTACATCCATTCCGTCGTGCAGGCGCCTGACGGCAGGCGCATGAGCAAGAGCCTCGGCACCGGCATCGACCCGCTGGACGTGGTGGAGCGCGAGGGCGCAGACGCGCTGCGCTTCGGCCTGCTGATGATCACCTCGACGCAGGATGTGCGCTTCAGCGAGGATCGCATCCGGCAGGGCCGCCAGCTCGTCACGAAGCTCTGGAACGCCACGCGCCTCGTGGTGGACCGCGGCGGCAGGGCAGGCGTGCAGGGCGCCCCGGAGGTGCTTGGCGACCGGTGGATCGCATCGGTGATCGGACGCGTGATCGCGCAGTCCGATGCGCTCGTCCAGGAGTTCGAGTTCAGCCAGTTCGCCGACGGGCTCTACCACCTGGTCTTCGACGACCTCTGCGACTGGTATCTCGAGCTCCTCAAGGCCGGGCTCGCCACGCCGGACTTCGCCGGGTCCGCCCTTGAGCAGGTGCTCGCGCTGGCCCACCCGGTCATTCCGTTCACCACGGAGGAGTGCTGGAGCAGGCTGCCGGGGTCGGAGGGCCTCATGCTCACGCATGCGCCGGCCGAGGCGCCGGGCCCGCGGGATGAGGACGCCGAGGCCGCAATCGAGGCACTGCGCGAAGCCGTGCAGGCGATCCGCGCGTTCCGCGCCGAGCAGGGCATGTCCCCACGCGAGGCGCTGGTTGCCTCTGTCGTCACCGACCGCCCGACGGGCCTTCCCGAGGACGCCCTTGCGGCCATCGCCAACCTCGAGATGGGTGCGCCCGGGGATGACGCGCTGGTGGTTCCGATCTCATTCGGGCGGATCCTCGTGGCCGCGCCAGCCGTCGATGTCGAGGCGGAGCGGGCCCGGCTCGAGGCGGCGCTCGACGCCGCGCGCGCTGAACTCGCGCGCGCCGAGAAGCAGCTCGCCAACGAGAAGTTCACCAGCCGCGCGCCGGAGCACCTCGTGGAGGCCGAGCGCGACAAGGCCCGTCGCTTTGGCGCCGAGGTGGAGGAGGTCTCCGCCCGGCTCGACGCCCTGGGGTGAGCCGGATGGACCCCGCGGCGGCCGAGCGCTGGATCGCGGGACTCGACCTCATGGGAATGAGGTTCGGGCTCGAGCGCATGAACGCGCTGATGGAGGCTCTCGGCCAGCCGTGCACGGGCATACCGTCGGTGCACGTGGTGGGCACCAACGGCAAGACGTCCGTCGCGCGCATGACCGCGGCCTTCCTGTCGTCGGCGGGCATGCGGACCGGCGTCTACACGTCCCCGCACATCCTCGGCTGGCGCGAGCGCGTGGAGATCGACGGCGTCGTGATGCCGCCCGAGGCGTTCGCGGCCGCAGCGACCCGCGTGCACGCGGCCGTTCCGCGCGTGCCCGGGGGCGCCGTCACCCAGTTCGAGGCCATGACGGCCGTGGCGCTGGATGCACTCGCCGCCGCGGGGGTCGAGGCCGTGGTGGTGGAGGCCGGGCTCGGCGGGCGGCTCGACGCCACCAACGTCATCGATGCACCCGTGGTCGCGCTCTCAGCCGTGGACCTCGACCACACGGCACTCCTGGGCGAGGACGTCGTGTCCATCGCCGGCGAGAAGCTCGGGGTCGCGCCCGATGGCTTCACGGGGCTCATCGTCGGCGCGCAGGGACCCGCCAGCCTCCCCGGAGTTCGTGCGGCGGTCGATGCACGGGGCATGTCGGGGTGGTGGATGGGGCAGGACTTCGACGTGGAAGCCGGAAACGGTCATTCCATGACCATCCGCACGCCCAATGGCGCCCTGCGCGTCGAGGCTGATCTTCCCGCGAGGTGGCAGCGCGCCAACCTCGCGCTGGCCGTTGCCTCCGCAGAACAGGTCATCGAGCGCCCTCTCATCCCCGAGGAGGTGGAGCGGGGCCTCGCATCGGTGCGCAACCCCGGACGCCTCCAGGTGGTCCACGGCGAGCCCACCGTCGTGCTCGACGGCGCTCATAACCCCGCCGGCGCGCGTGCCCTCGCCGAGGCGGTGCCGTTGATCCTCGGACGCGTTCGCCCTGTCGCGGTCATCGGGATGATGGCCGACAAGGACGCAGACGGCATCCTCGATGCCCTCGCGCCGGTCATCCGGAGCGCACACGTGACACGGGCCTCATCCGGGCGCGCGATCCGCCCGGAGCCCATCGCCCGCATGCTGGGTGAGCGCGGCGTCCAGGCCGATGTGGTCCCCGGCCCGGCACGGGCCCTCGAATCCGCGCGCGCAGAGGCGGGCCCCGGTGGGGCCGTGCTGGTCGCCGGATCCCTCCACCTCCTGTCCGACCTGGCTCCCGTCGTGCTCGGGCAGTCCGGTACACTCGCCGCCGCCTCGGCTCCCGATGGGGACCTCGCCACGGTATGGCGGCTCGACGACTTCAGGAAGTGAACCCTGAACGCAGTATCTGACTTCTTCGGCTCGACGGCATGGACCATCATGCTCGTCATCATCCAGGTGTTCGCGGTCGCCCTGTGGCTGGCCCTGGCGTATTGGGTCTACCAGGACTCACGCCGCCGGTTCGAGAACGCTGGCGCCATCACCGGTTCCACGGTGCTCGCCATCGTGATCCCGTTCCTCGGCCCGCTGATCTACCTGTTCATCCGGCCCCCGGAATACCTCACCGACGCCCACGACCGTGAGCTCGAGACGCTGGCCCTCGAGGCCCAGGTCGACGGGCTCCGGTGCCCCGCCTGCGAGTCGGTCGTCGGCCCGAAGTTCCTGGTGTGCCCGATGTGCACCACGCCCCTGCGCGAGCCCTGCCGCCGCTGCTCCGAGCCGCTTGAGCCGTCGTGGCGCGTGTGCCCGTACTGCGCGGCCCCGGCCTCTGCATCCGCCCCGAGTTACTCCGAGGAGACGCGCATCTCATGACCGAGCGCACGTTCGTGATGATCAAGCCCGACGCGGTCGCGCGGGGCCTCTCAGGCGAGATCCTCGCCCGGTTCGAGCGTCGCGGCTTCGCGATCCTCGGCCTCAAGAAGTGCGTGATGGCGCGCGACGCCGCCGAGGACCACTACGCCGAGCACCGCGACAAGCCGTTCTTCGCGGAGCTCGTGGAGTTCATCACCTCAGGGCCGGTGGTGATGATGTGCGTCGAGGGCGAGGGCGCCATCATGGCGTGCCGCACGATGATGGGTGCCACCAACCCGCAGGATGCCGCTCCGGGCACCATTCGCGGCGACTACGCGCTCGAGGTGGGGCAGAACGTGATCCACGGATCCGATGGACCGGAGTCCGCTGCACGCGAGCTGGGCATCCACTTCGCCGAGTCGGAGATCATCGGCTGATCATCCTCGCCTCGCGCTCCCCGCAGCGGCGAGGCCTTCTCGGCTCGCTTGGCGTGGAGTTCCGGGTGGTGGCCTCCTCGGAGGCCGAGGACAGCGATACGGGCCTGCCGGCGGCCGAGCGCGTGATGGCGCATGCACGGGGGAAGGCCCGCGAGGTGGCCGCCCGCGTCGGGGTGCCCGCGGACGGCGCGGTGCTGGCCGCGGATACCGAGGTGGTGCTGGATGGGCGGGCCCTGGGCAAGGCCGCGAACGCTGACGGCGCGCGGGAGATGCTGGCATCGCTATCCGGGCGATCGCACGAGGTGATGACGGGCGTGGTGGTGGTGAGCGGTCGGGGCGAGTCGGAGGCCCTGTCGGTCGCGCAGGTGCGCGTCCGCGCCATCGATGACGCGCTCATGGCGTGGTACCTCGCGCAGGGGGAGTGGCACGGGCGTGCCGGGGCGTATGCGATCCAGGGGGCCGGCGCAGCCCTTGTGGAGGGCGTCACGGGCGACCCCTCAGGGGTGATCGGCCTCCCTGTGGCCGAGGTGGCGCGCCTGCTGGCCGCCGAGGGCCTCTTCCCGCCGATCGGCGCCCCATAGGCCATCCGGTGCTCCCGCGGCCCCGCTGCAACGGCGCGTGCAGCGGCCCCCCATGGATTTCCGCTATGAGCGGGGTGGGATACCCTGTCGCGCGGCGCCACCCGGCGTCGCGCAGTGATGACGTGATCGGCACCGGAGGCCCCCGATCGGGTTCATGAGCTACCTCAGCGGGTTCGGCGGCCGCGACATGGCCGTGGACCTCGGCACGGCCAACACCCTCGTCTACGTGAAGGGTCGCGGCATCGTGCTGTCCGAGCCATCCGTGGTGGCGATCGACCAACGGACGGGTGATGTGCATGCCGTGGGCATCGAGGCGAAGCGGATGCTCGGTCGCACGCCGGGGAATATCACCGCGATCCGCCCCCTGAAGGACGGCGTCATCGCCGACTTCGACGTCACCGAGACCATGCTGCGCCACTTCATCCAGAAGGTGCATCAGAACAGGTGGGCGCATCCGCGAGTGGTGGTGTGCGTGCCGTCCGGCGTCACCGGGGTGGAGAAGCGCGCGGTCGAAGAGGCCACCCTGTCCGCGGGGGCGCGCCAGGCGTATCTGATCGAGGAGCCGATGGCGGCCGCGATCGGCGCGGGGCTGCCCGTGGGCGAGCCCACGGGCAACATGATCGTGGACATCGGCGGCGGCACCACCGAGGTGGCGGTCATCTCGCTCGGAGGGATCGTGGTGGCGCAGTCGATCCGCGTGGGTGGCGACGAACTGGACGAGGCGATCGTCAACTACGTGAAGCGTGAGGAAAAGCTGATGATCGGCTCGCAGACGGCCGAGGAGGTCAAGCTCGAGATCGGGACGGCCTTCGTGATGAAGGACGAGGTCGACGCGGAGATCCGCGGGCGCGACATGATCAGCGGCCTTCCGAAGACGGTCGTCCTCTCGTCGGCGCAGGTGCGCGAGGCACTCGAGGAGCCGGTGTCCCAGATCGTCGACGCGGTGAAGGCCACGCTCGACCGGACGCCACCCGAGTTGGCCTCCGACATCATGGACCGGGGCATCGTCCTGGCGGGTGGCGGGTCGCTACTCGGCGGGCTCGACGAGCGGCTGCGGGCGGAGACCGAGATGCCCATCCACCTGGCCGACAGTCCTCTGACCTGCGTCGCCGTGGGGTCGGGCCGCTCCCTCGAGGAGTTCGAGGTGATGCGCCGCTCGTCGCAGGTCGCGCGCCGCGGACGCCGCTCCCGATACTGAGTGATGGCGGCCCCGGCACCGGCGACCTCACGGCCGCCATGTCATATCGTGGACCGGTAGCCGTCCCGGCGAATCCGCAGGAGGACTGAGATTCCCCGAACCCCGCGCAGCAACGACCCGGACCGCCGGCGCGTCATCGCCCGTCGGAGCATCATCGGCGCCCTGGTCGCGGTCTGCCTGATCCTCTTCACGGTCTACTTCCGCGAAGGCGGGGACGGCCCCGCGCATGGCACGCAGCAGCTCGCCGGCACCGCGATCGCGCCCCTTCAATCGGTCGGCGATCGCATCGTCGAGCCGTTCACCGGTGCGTGGGACTGGGTGACGGGGCTCATCGATGCCCGGGGTGAGAACGCGCGGCTCACCGAGGAGAACGCGGCTCTTCGCGCGCAGCTGCTCGCCGCGAAGGACCAGTCGGCTGAGGTCGCCCGCCTGCGGGGCCTGCTCCGCATCACTGAGGATGTCCCCGCGGGCTACACACCGGTCGTGGCGCGTGTCATCGGGCGGTCGCCCACCAATTGGTACTCGCGGGCGCGGATCGATGCCGGCACGAACGACGGGGTGGTGGTGAACAGCCCCGTGGTGGCCGCTGCGGCACCCGGGTCATCGCTCGTCGGCGTGGTCACATCGGCATCGGTGGGCAGCAGCATCGTCACCTTCATCACCGACTCATCGATGCGGGTCGGGGCCACGGTCGATGGATCGGGTGGGGCGCTTGGCGTGCTGCGACCGACCGTGGGTGGTCAGCTCATGCTCGACAACGTGCCGCGTGACTTCCGCGTGCGCGACGGCGCCGTGGTGCGAACGGCAGGCTTCGTCGCGGACCTCCGCCTGCCGTCGGTATTCCCCCGGGGCATTCCGATCGGGCAGGTGGCCGGCGCCGGCTCGGAGCCTGTCGATACGTTCCTGACGGTCCAGGTGGCGCCCTTCGCTGACGTGCGCGCGCTGTCGTCGGTCGCCGTCCTCACCCCCACGTCTGCCGCCGCCCGCCGCCGGGCCGAGGGCTGAGGCCGCAATGGCGGAGCAGATCACCGGCGACATACCGGCGGCGCGACCGCTTCCGGTCGGGCGCATCCGCAGCCTGCCGGAGCGCCCCGATCACATCGGTCGCGTTGCGATCCTCGCGGTCATCGCGGTGCTCCTGCAGATCACCCTGATGCCCTACCTGACCATTGCCGACGGCGCGCCGGACATCTGCGTCGCGCTCGTGGTGATCGTCGCGGTGCTTCGTGGTCCCTTCGTGGGGGCGATCCTCGGCTTTGCATGCGGTTTGGCGGTGGAGCTCACGACGCCCGTCGGCACGCTCGGGGTACTCGCGCTGCTCTACCTCGCGGCCGGGTACTGGTGCGGGCGCTTCGTCGATCGCCCTGAGGCCGAGAGCCTCGGGCTCCCCGTGGCGCTGTCGGTCGCCGCATGCGCGTTCGTGCAGGTTGGCTACGCGGTATTCCAGCTGCTCCTCGGCACCGAGTTCGTGGTCTCCGTGGTCGCCGTGCAGGTGGTGGTGCCGACGATCGTGCTCACGGGCCTGCTCTCGTTCCCCCTCCTGCTCCTCGTGCGGCGCCTCCTCGGGGCCCCGCGTGATGTCGAGCCGGGGACGGACGTGGCGTGAGCACGCTCAGCCCGCGCCCGCCCGACATGCCATCCGGCGACGATCCGCGCCCGCCGCGCCGACGCGATCGCCGCCCTCCGCGGCCGGTCCTCCGGATGGCCTCGTTCACCGTCGCCGTCCTCGTGCTGCTCGGCGTGCTCGTGGCACGCCTCTGGTTCCTGCAGGTCATCGGTGGCGGTGACTACCAGGAGCGCGCCGAGGCCAATCGGCTCCGGACCGTGATCACCGAAGCGCCGCGCGGAGCGATCACCGACCGCAACGGCGCGCCGCTTGTGACCAGTCGCAAGGTGCTGAACCTCGTTGCCGAGCCGGGCCAGCTGACGGACACCAAGGGCAGCGGAGCGCTCCGGCGGCTCTCGGTGGCCCTCGGGCACCCGCCCGGCTACTTCGCCGCAAAGGTGAAGAAGGTCGCCGAGGCGCGGCCGTTCGAGCCGGTGGTGCTGGAGGAAGACGCCAGCGCAGCACTGCAGGCCTACGTGGAGGAGCGCCGCGCCCAGCTGCCGGGCATCAGCCTGAAGGCCGCGTATGTGCGCGAATACCCGGCCGGCGTCACCGCGGCCCATCTCCTCGGCTACACGGGTCCGATACCCGCGGAGTCGATCGACGAGTACCGCGGGCGTGGCTACCTCGGCAATGAGACCGTCGGCCGCGCGGGCATGGAGGCGACGTATGAGCAGTACCTGCGTGGCATCGCGGGTCGCGAGCAGGTGGAGGTGGATGCCCGCGGGGAGGTCGTCGGCCGCGGGATCCTCTCGCAGACGCCCCCGCGTCCCGGCCAGACCCTGCGGTTGTCAATCGACCTGAAGGTGCAGAAGGCACTTGAGGCGGCCCTGCGCGAGGAGGTCCGTGGGTCGGGAACCTCCACGGGTGCGGCCGGCGTGGCCATCGACCCGTCCACCGGGGCCGTGCTGGCGCTGGCGTCGTATCCCACCTTCAACCCCGATGTGTTCCAGTCGGGGACTCCGCGCGAGGTGCGCCGGCTGCTCACCAGCCCGGGGAACCCGCTGCTCGACCGTGCGATCGGGGGCCAGTACCCCGCGGCGTCAACGTTCAAGGCCATCACGGCCACGGCAGCGCTGCAGAGCGGCCTCTACACGCCCGGCGAGATCATCGACTCGCCGGGGTCGGTGACGCTCTACAAGACGAAGTTCAAGGGGTTCAACAACCAGGACCACGGGAAGATCAGCATCTCGGAGGCCCTCGAGGTGTCGAGCGACACCTTCTTCTACACGCTCGGCGATCGGTCATATCGCGTGCGCGGCTGGCCGCTCCAGGACTGGTCGCGCAAGTTCGGCTTCGGCCGTCCGACGGGCCTCGACATCAGTGAGGGCGAGAGCTCCGGGCTGGTGCCCGACCTGGCGTACAAGCGGCGCACGTGCGATCGCTCAGTTGATCCCATCAACTGCTCCTGGCGTCCTGGTGACTCCATCAACATGTCGATCGGGCAGGGAAACGTGCTGGTCACGCCGATCCAGATGGCGGTCGCCTATGCCGCCCTCGCCAATGGGGGGACGGTGGTGACGCCCACGCTCGGCCGCGCCGTGGTGGACGCCGATGGGCGCGTGCTGCGCGACCTCCTGAGCGCACGGGCCTCCCGCCCGCTGGGGATCTCGGCGAGCACGCTGCAGCTTGTGCGGACCGGGCTTAGGCGCGCGGCGAATGGCAACGGGGGCACGGCGACGCCGGTCTTCGGCGGGTTGCCGGAGAAATTCCAGGTGGCGGGGAAGACCGGCACCGCGGAGAATCCGAGCGGGGTCGACCACGCGTGGTACGTCGGCTATGCACCAGTGGATGACCCGACGATCCTCGTCTCGGTCGTCGTCGAGCGCGGAGGCCAGGGCGCCAACTCGGCCGCGCCTGTGGCGTGCCGCACCATCGGCGCGTACCTCGGCTTCGCGGCCGACCGGTGCGGCACCGGGGCCAAGGTGAACTGATGGCGACGTTCCCGGGGCACGCGGAGGGGGGGTCAGCCAGGGATCGCGCCCAGTCAGCCGTCGCCGGGCTGGACTGGTGGCTACTCGGCAGCGCCATCGCGGTCTCCGGCTTCGGCGTGTACGTGGTGAAGGTGGCCACCGAGGGCGATGTGCTCGGGGACCCCGGCTACTTCTTCACGCGCCAGGTGGCCTACTCGCTGATCGGTCTCGTGGCGCTGTTCTTCGCTCTGCGCATCGACCTCGAGCGCCTCTCGCGCTATGTGTGGACGCTCTACGCGATCCTCATCGCCGCCGTCGGCATCGTGCTGGTCCTGGGGTCGTCTGCCCGCGGATCCACGAGGTGGATCGAGCTCGGTCCCATGCGGCTCCAGCCCTCCGAGCTCGGGAAGGTGGTCATCGCCTTCGTGCTCGCCGTGATCGTGGTGGAGCGGATCCGGACCATGGAGCCGGCGCGCCTGTCCCTCCTCATCGCGGGGATCGCCGCCATCCCCGCGGCCATCGTGTTCCTGCAGCCGGACCTCGGAACCGCACTGGTGTATGCCGCCATCACCGTGACGATCCTCTGGGTGGCGGGGCAGCCCATCACGCACTTCATGCTCGCGGGGGTCGTGGTGGTCACGCTCCTGGCGCTCGTGCTCTATCTGCTTCCCGCCGTAGGGCTCAATGTGCTGCAGCCCTATCAGGTGGATCGCCTCACCGCGTTCGTCGACTCCGGGGCGGATCGTTCCCAGACCGGGTACCAGCTCGAGCAGAGCAAGGTGGCCATCGGGTCCGGGGGCGCATTCGGCAAGGGGCCATCGGGCGCCACGCAGACGATCAACGACTTCCTGCCGGAGCACCACACCGACTTCATCTTCGCCGTCGTTGCCGAGATGTTCGGCTTCCTCGGCGCGGGGCTATTGATTGCCCTCTACTTCGTCATCATCTGGCGATGCCTGGTGATCATGCGATCAGCCCACACCGAGCTCGACCGCCTTATGGCGGCGGGGCTCACCGGCATGCTGGCGTTCGAGGTGTTCGTTAACATCGGGATGAACGTGGGGATCATGCCGATCACGGGAATCCCGCTGCCATTCATGTCGTACGGCGGGAGCCACACGCTGACCAACCTCGTCGCCGTCGGCGTACTCCTTCGCATCGGCCGACGCGGGCGCGAGCTCGGGCCGCGGACGAGGTAGCCGTGGGCGCGATCACCACGCTTGCGAAGCGGGTCAACACCTTTGCAAAGGACACCCGCAAGCACCACGAGGAGGCGCTTGAGGGCGGCGCGATCGCCATCCTCCCGGGCGACACGGTCCTCACCACCGCGCTGTCCGATCTCCTGGGAATCCCCGTCGGCGATCGGCCTCATGCGGACCTTGTGATCATCCCGCTGGCCATGGGCGATGACGCCACATCCGCAGCCCGTGAGGCTGCAGCGCGCGCCCGGCAGGACCTGCGCACCCTGGTCGTGGTCGTCTGCCCCGCATCGCGTCGCGGCGCCCGGGAGGCTCAGCTGCTCGCCGAGCCCGACGTCACCATCGGTGACCTGGTGTTCGCGCAGGACGCGACCAGCCCGGCCGCGCTGCAGGACATCACCGATGGAATCATCCGGGCCCTCGGGCCCCACAGGGTGCCGGCCGCCCGCCGGTACCCGCCGCTGCGCGAGGCCGTACGCCGCAGCATCGTGTCCTCCGCCGCGCGGGAATCCGCGGTGGCGGGGGCCCTCAACTGGTTTCCCGGCGCATCGGCCTCGCAATTGGCCATGGTCGTCCAGTCGGGATCCGCGGACGGGCATCAGCTCGATGCCCGCCGGGTCCCGGAAGTCGCCGCGGCAGTCGCCAGCGGCCTTGTCATCGCCGCCGTCGCCCGTGGCGCGTCGCGCGTGGTCCCCGCTCCGCGGTGGCTCGTGCGCGGTGCCGTCGCCTGGGGCGCTACGGTAGCCCTCGCCGCCGCGACCGAGCGCATCGCGCATCAGATGGGGGAGGACAACCTCCCCGCTGATCCGCGCACCGCGCTCCGGTCGCTGCTCGCCCGCGTCCGGAAGGGACGCAAGGAGAAGAACTGATCAAGCAGATCCTGGTTTCCGTGGATCGCGCCGAGACCCGCGTCGCCATCGTCGAGGATGGCCGCGTTGCCGAGGTGCAGATCGAACGCCGTGGCAAGGCCTCCGTGGTGGGGCACATCTGGAAGGGCCGGGTCGAGTCGGTGCTCGCGGGGATGGAAGCCGCCTTCATCGACGTCGGCATCGGGAAGAGCGGCTTCCTCCATGTGGATGACGTGGTGGCCATGGGCGTTCCGAAGCGCAAGCGGCTCATCGCCGACCTGCTGAAGAAGGGCGATCAGATCATCGTCCAGGCCGTCAAGGACCCAATGGGCACGAAGGGCGCCCGGCTCACGCAGCAGCTGTCGCTGGCGGGCCGGTTCCTTGTGTACGTGCCGTTCGGGGACGGCATCGGCATCAGCAAGCGTCTCGACGACGACGAGCGGCACCGCCTGCGCGACATCTGCAAGCGCCTCCCGACCGACGGCGGCGGGATCATCGTCCGCACTGCCGCTGCCGGGGCCTCGGCGCAGGAACTCGCGCGCGACCTGGCGTCGCTGAACCTTCTGTGGAAGGCGATCCGCGAGCGCGCCGACAAGGTGGATACGCCCGCGCTCCTCTACAGCGAGGCGGACTCCTCGCTCAAGGTGATCCGCGACATTCTCAACGAGACGGTGGACGAGGTGCTCGTGGATGACCCGCGCCAGCACGAGCGCATCACCGGCTTCCTCCGACGCACCTCTCCTGAGATGGCCGATCGCGTCCGGCTCTACGAGGGCGATGCGCCGCTCTTGGAGGCGCACGGGGTGGAGGCCGCGATCCGGTCCACGCTCAGCCGGCGCGTACCGCTCGCATCCGGCGGATCCCTGGTGATCGACGACACCGAGGCCATGACCGTCATCGACGTCAACTCGGGGAAGAACGTCGGGCGCGGCAACACGCAGCTCGAGGCCACCATCACGCGCACCAACCTCGAGGCCGCGGAGGAGGTCGTCCGCCAGCTCCGGCTGCGTGACATCGGCGGCATCATCGTCATCGACTTCATCGACATGGACGACGCGAAGAACCGTCGTGCGGTCACCAAGGCGCTGAACGACGCCCTGGAGTCGGACCGCAGCCGCACATTCGTGGTGGAGATCTCGCCCCTCGGCCTGGTGCAGATGACGCGGCAGAACATCAGCGACGGTGCGCGGGAGATCATGACCCGCGCCTGCCCGGCGTGCGGCGGACAGGGCTTCGTAGTGAGCGCCGAGACGCACGCGATCGACGCCGAACGCCAGATCCGCCTGCTCATCGGAGCCTCCGCGGAGTCGCCCGTCACCGTCGCGGTGCACCCGGAGGTGGCCGACTTCCTGCAGGCAGACGGGAATGCCGCGCTGTCGGATATCGAGGAGGATCTCGGGGTATCCATCGTGCTCGAGCGGGATGGCTCGATGGCACAGGGGTCTGCTCGCATCGCGGGTGCGGGCACCGGGTCGTCCGCGGCGCGGCGCACCCGTGCCCGCAGCCGGTCGACGCGGTCGGACGACGTGCCAGCGGAGGCCGTGGCCGAGTAGGGGAACGCCGCTGCACGAGATGGCGCATGGGGGTCGGTTTCGCTACTGTCCCCGGTCGCGTCCGGAGCCGGGCGCGTCGACGTACGTGGAGAGAACGTGGCTGACTACGCCGTGATCGCCCTCGGGGGCAAGCAATACAGGGTGCGCGAAGGTGAGCGCATCGTCGTGGACCGCGTGGCCGCAGAGCCCGGTGACACGATCTCGCCGACCGTGCTCGCCACGGGTGGCACCGACGGCATCACCGACGGCGGCTCCGTGACCGCCGAGGTGGAGGAGCACGTGCTCGGTCCCAAGATCACGGTCTTCACCTACCGCGCCAAGAAGGACAGCAAGCGCAAGATGGGCCACCGCTCGCGCCTCTCGCGCGTGCGCATCACCGGAATCGGGGGCTAGGCATGGCTCACAAGAAGGGTGGCGGTTCCAGCCGCAATGGTCGTGACTCCAACTCCAAGCGTCTTGGCGTGAAGGTGTTCGCGGGCGAGGTCGTGCCGGCAGGCTCCATCATCGTGCGCCAGCGCGGCACCGTGTTCAAGCCGGGCAACGGCGCGGGACTCGGGCGCGACCACACGATCTTCGCCACGGTCTCCGGCCGCGTCGAGTTCAGCAACGGCAACAAGGGGCGCTTCGTGTCGGTGCACCCCGTGGAGGCCCCGGCGGGCTGAGCCGGGTCGGGGCGGTGACGCCCCGCGCCGTGTCCTTCACCGACCGGGTCAAGATCCACGTCCAGGGCGGACGGGGTGGGCACGGCTGCCTGTCCTTCCGCCGCGAGGCGCACACGCCGAAGGGTGGCCCTGACGGGGGCAACGGCGGGCGCGGTGGAGACGTGCTGCTCATCGCCGATGACCAGCTGGCCGATCTGACGCCGTTCCGAACCCGTGTCCATCACACGGCCCAGGCCGGTGGCGCGGGCGAGGGCCGCAACCGCCATGGACGAAATGGCGACGACCTCGTCGTGCACGTGCCGCCGGGCACCCGCGTGCGTCGCGACGGGCACGAGGTCGCGATGCTCATGGAGCCGGGGGACACGGTCCCCGTGGCGCGTGGTGGTGGCGGAGGGGTGGGCAACCGCGCGTTCCGGTCGTCCACCCATCGCGCACCGCGTACCACGATTCCCGGCGAGGATGGCGAGGAGGCCTGGATCACGCTGGAGATGCGGCTGCCAGTGGCGGTGGCGATCGTGGGCCTGCCCAACACGGGCAAGTCCGCGCTGCTCAACGCCCTGACCGGCGCCGGGGCAACGGTGGCCCCGTACCCGCACACCACCACCGAGCCAGCCCTCGGACCCCTGGAGGATGAGTACGGCGTGATCCATCTCGTGGTGGACCTGCCCGGGCTCGCCGCCGATGGCGAGGAGCGTCGCGGCGCTGCTCTGGGGCAGCTGGAGCGCGCCTCGGTGGTGCTGCACTGCCTCGACGCCTCCGATCCCGAGGATCCGGCCGCGCGTCTTGCACGCGTACGGGCGGGCATCGCGCCGTACATGTCGGACTCCGCCCGCGAGGTGGTGGTGGCGACGAAGTGCGATCTGGCCCCCGCGCCGCCCGAGGCGGATATCGCCACCTCTGTCGAGACCGGGGAGGGGATCGCGGGCCTCCGCGCCGAACTCATCCGGTGGTTGTCATGAGCGACGTCATCGTCATCAAGGTCGGCTCGTCCACCCTCGTGGACGAGCAGGGGCGCCTGCGCGAGGAGGTGCTCGCGCGCCGCGTCGCGGATGTCGCCGGGCTGCGCGCGGACGGATTGCACCCGGTGCTGGTATCGAGCGGCGCGATCGCATGCGGGATGGGCACTCTGGGGTTCACGGCGCGGCCGGACGCGCTTCCTGATCTGCAGGCGGCATCGGCGGTGGGCCAGGGCGCGCTGTTCTCGCGGTACATCACCGAGTTCGGCCGGCACGGCGTGGTGCCCGGCCAGGTGCTGCTCACCTCGGCCGACCTAGGGCAGAGGGCCTCCTACCTCAACGCCCGCAACACCCTCGAGCGGCTGGTCGCGCGCGGAGCCGTCCCTGTGATCAACGAGAACGACACCACGGCAACCGACGAGCTCACCTTCGGGGATAACGACGTTCTGGCCGCGCAGGTGGCGATCCTCCTGCGCGCCCGCCTCCTCCTTCTGCTCACCGACCGTGATGGCCTCTATGCCCCGGGTGATGCCGCACCCGTGCGCATCGACGCCGTGCCCGCAGACGCGGCGCTCGAGGACATCGCCCTCGCTTACCTGACTGGCTCGGGGCGCGGGCGCGGGGGCATCGCGAGCAAGCTTGCCGCGGTCGCGATGGCCACCGGCAGCGGAACGCAGTGCATCATCGCGAGCGGCGAGGATGACGGGGTCATCCCCGCCGCCGTCGCCGGGCAGGCCGTGGGGACGTGCTTCGCCCCGTCGGGACGCTCCGAGGGTGCCTTCAAGATGTGGCTGCGCCACGCCAAGCCCGCCCAGGGGCGGGTGGTCGTGGATGCGGGCGCTGTCCGCGCGCTCATCGACAAGGGCACGTCGCTTCTGCCAGTCGGCGTGGTGGCATGTGATGGGGCCTTCCCAGCCGGTGAGGCCGTGGTCGTCGTCGGCCCAGATGGACGCGAGGTGGGGAAGGGCATCGCCGACCTGTCGGCGGAGGAGATCCGCGCGGTGCGCGGCATGCACTCCGAGGATGCCCTCGTGCTTCTGACCGGCGGCTCTGCGGAAGTCATCCACCGTGACCGTTTCGCGCCCTCGGTGCGATAGCGTGAACCGGCGATGACCACCACGCCCGCATCCCTCGATGAGCGCCTCGACGCGGCCCGGGCCGCCGGGCGGGTCCTCGCGCGGATGTCGCCCGGGGAGAAGGTGGACGTGCTCGAGGCGGTGGCCGTGGCCCTGCTCGCGCGCGCGGACGCGATCATCGCGATGAACGCCGAGGATGTCGACGAGGCACGTCGTGCGAACGCCCCGGCGGCGATGGTCGACCGCCTGATGCTCGACGAGGCCCGCATCGCCGGAATGGCGGACGGAATTCGCGCCGTCGCGGCCCTGCCGGACCCCGTGGGGACCATCACCGGCGGGTGGCGCGTGCCCAACGGACTCGAGATCGTCGAGGAGCGTGTGCCCCTGGGCGTGATCGGCGTCATCTACGAGGGGCGCCCGAACGTCACCACGGATGCCGCCGCCCTTGCCCTGAAGAGCGGCAACGCCATCGTGCTGCGTGGCAGTCGCATTGCCGCCCGCTCCAACGAGGTGCTGGGCGATGTCGTGAGCGGCGCCATCGCCGCGGCCGGCGTACCGGCGGCGGCCGTCACGATGCTGGGCACCGATCGCGAGGAGATGCTCCAGCTGATCCAGGCCGAGGGGATGATCGACCTCGTCATCCCGCGCGGCGGGGAGGACCTCAAGGCCTACCTCCAGCAGAATGCCCGCGTACCGGTGATCTACGCGGCCTCCGGCAACTGCCACGTCTACGTGGACGCCGCGGCCGATCTGGACGACGCGCTGGCAATCGCGGTCAACGCGAAGGTGCAGCGACCCGGCGTGTGCAATGCCTGCGAGACGCTGCTCGTGCATCGCGAGGTCGCCGCGGAGTTCCTGCCGCGCGTGGCCGACGCGCTGCTCGCCGAGGGCGTGGAGTTGCGCGTATCCGACGAGGTGCGCAGTCACCTCGACGGGCTGGCCGACGACGTCGCGGACGCCACCGACGACGACTTCGCCACGGAGTTCCTCGACCTGATCCTGTCGGTGGGCATCGTCGGGTCGGTGGATGAGGCCGTGGATCACGTGAACCGATTCGGCTCGGGCCACAGCGAGTCGATCATCACCCGCTCGCTCGACGCCGCCCGCACCTTCCAGCAGGGGGTCGACTCCGCGGTGGTCTACGTGAACGCGTCCACGCGCTTCACCGACGGCGGGGAGTTCGGGATGGGGGCGGAGATCGGTATCTCCACGCAGAAGCTCCATGCCCGGGGCCCTATCGGTCTCGTCGACCTCACGACCGTGAAGTACCTCGTGACGGGCACCGGCCAGATTCGCTGAGCGATGCGGATCGGCGTGATGGGCGGCACGTTCGACCCGCCGCACGACGGCCATCTGGCGCTCGCCCGCGCTGCTGCCGCGCAACTGGCCCTCGACCGGGTGCTCCTCGTGCCGGCGGCCGCTCCGCCGCACAAGCCTGATGGCGTCGCGACGCCCGCGGCCACGCGCCTGGCGATGGTCCGCGCCGCGGTGGGAGAGGACCCCCTCCTCGAGGCGTCCGCGGCGGAGATCGATCGCCCCGGGCCGTCCTATACCGCGGACACCCTCGAGGACATCGCGGCCGAGAACCCGGGCGCGGACCTGTGGTTCATCCTGGGCGCGGACCAGCTCGCGGGCTTCCCGACGTGGAGCCGCCCGGACCGCATCGTGGAGCTTGCCCGCCTCGCGGTCGCCTCGCGTCCCGGTGCCGGGGATCCGGCGATGGACTTCCTTGCGGGCACCGTGGCGGCTGGGCGCGTGGACGTGCTGGACATGCCCGAGGTGCCCATCTCGTCCACCGACGTCCGCGCACGGGTGTCCCGTGGCGAGGACGTGTCGCACCTGGTCCCGGCAGGCGTGGCCGCGTTGCTGGCCGCCGGGGCGGGATCTTGATGGACGCCGCGCCCACGGGTAGCCTGACGGCGTCAGTGTGAGCAGCAGGGGAGACCTCTCGGACACCAGGGAAATCGCGCTCGCAGCCGCGGCCATCGCCTACGAGAAGAAGGCGGAGGACATCGTGCTGCTCGACATGCGCGGCCTGGTGGACTACACCGACTTCCTGGTGATCTGCACCGGGCGGACCCCGCGGCAGGCCAAGGCGATCTCGGAGGAGATCCGGCATCGGCTCAAGAAGGACCTCGGCGTGACGCCGCGGCGCGTCGAGGGTGAGAAGGAGGGTGACTGGATCCTCATCGACGCCCTCGACATCGTGGTTCATGTGTTCACGCCGGAGGCCCGCGAGTTCTACCGGCTCGATCGCCTGTGGCGCGAGGCACCGCTCGAGCAGTTCGCCCCGTCTCCGGCCTGAGCCATCGCCACGCCAGACGGCAGCGGTCTATACTCCACGCCGCACCCGGGGGATTAGCTCAGCTGGGAGAGCGCTACGCTGGCAGCGTAGAGGTCACCGGTTCGATCCCGGTATCCTCCACTTCACGGCCCCGCCCGGCGGGGCCGTCGTCGTTCCGGTTCCGGTGAGACCATGCCGGCCACGAGGTGCGACCCCTGTCGAGGCGGTCAGTAATGACTACCGTTTCGATTCGGCCCCATTCCGAAAGTCTGCTTCGACCCATGCCTGAGTTCGTGCCGCGTGCGCATTCCGCCCGCACCCCCGCGGAGGAGCGTGATTGGCTGCGGGCTGCTCTGGGCGTACAGGCGGAACTGCAGGAACTGTTCATCCGTCACGGCGCGGATCGCGCGTGGTGGGACGCCGCCCTGCGGAAGATCATTGGGCTCACCGGCAGCGCCTTCGGATTCCTGGGCCGCATCAAGCACGACTCCGACGGCACGCCGTTCCTGCACACGCTCGCCATCACTGACATTGCCTGGAACGAGTGGTCGCGGGGGTTGTTCGACGACTTCGCCCGCGACGGCCTGGAGTTCCGGAACCTGCAATCGCTCTTCGGGGTCACGGTGGCCACCGGCGAGGTCGTGGTCAGCGATGCTCCTGCCACGGACCCACGCCGGTGCGGGTTGCCGCCGGGGCACCCGCCGCTCGACGCGTATATCGGACTGCCGCTGCGCGATGGCGATACGGCCATCGGGATGATTGGCCTTGGGAACGCGCCCGGCGGATACCAGGCATCCCTTGAGGATGACCTCGGACCAGTGCTCTCGGTGGTGCGCGTGATCGCGCGTGACGAGGCGGAGCATCAGGCCCGCGAAGCATCTTCCACCGCGCGGGACCTCGAGGCTGCTGTCGCGGGTCTGATGCGTTCGGGGCGTGACCACGAGGTCGTTGCTGACGCCGAGGGTGAGGTGCTTGCCGCGACATCACTCGTCGACGCGGAGGTCGTCGTCCTTCGCGCTCTCGCCAGCCTGCTGCCGGGGATGCACGGTCAGGTGCTCGTTTCGGACTCCGTGGATCCTGCACGCCTTGCGGCCGTCGGTGGTGCCGACGGGGGCCTCGACCCGGCGCAGTGCCACGCACTTCGCAGTGGTCGCACCCATGTGAGCCTTCCCGGCCTTCGCGTGGGTTCGTGCGCCCATGTCGACCCGATGGTGGCCGCCACGATTTGCGTGCCCGTGGGGACCGACGATGAGGTGTACGGCCTCCTGACCGCGGGCGTCAAGGAACTGACGGACGAGGGCGGCAGCGCGCGGGTGGCGGAGGTGGCCGGGAGTCTGGAGCGGTTTGCACGCACGCTCGCCCAAGTGGCGCTGCGCGAAGACCTGGTGTCGCGTGCGCTGCGCGACCCGGTGACGGGACTGCCCAACCGGGCTTCCATGATGCAAGACGTCGAGCGGCGGCTTCGGCGCATCGAAGCCGCGGCACGTCCATTCGGCTTACTGCTCCTGGATCTCGACGACTTCAAGAATGTCAACGACACGCTCGGCCACGTAGAGGGTGATCGTGTGCTGAGGGAAGCCGGCGCGGCCATCGTCGGCGCCGTGCGGGACGATGATGTCGTTGGCCGGATCGGTGGTGATGAGTTCGCCATCATCCTCGTAGCCGGTCAGCCGGAGGTCATGTGCGCGGCGGCGGAGCGAATCATCACCGCGATATCCGGTGTGACGGCCGCCGCCGGTTCCGTCGTCTCCGCATCCGTGGGCGGTGTGCCGGTCGGGTGGAGCGATGTGTCGTGGGATGACGCCTATGCGCAGGCGGATGAGATGCTGTACCAAGCCAAGCGGGCCGGGAAAGGCCGGGTCGTCATCAGCGACATGCTGGGGGCGACGGACCAGCCCTGATCGGCAGGCCTTCTCAGACGGCCACCCGGGGGGCGTCGGGATCGTGCTCGGGCATTCGGCGGGTCATCAGCAGACCGCAGATGACAGCGGCGAGTAGGAACAGGCCGGCTGCCCACCAGAAGGCCGTAGCGTAGCCATCCACCTGCGCCGCGGCCTGCGTGGCCGGTGAGCGCGGGTCCGCGCTGGATGCGACGAACGCCGTGACGGCGCTGGCGAAGATGGTGCTGAGCAGCGCGGTTCCCACCGATCCGCCCACCTGCTGGGTGGTGTTGACCATCGCCGATGCCACGCCGGAGTCGTACGCCTCCACGCCCATCGTGCCCACCTCGAACGAGCAGGCGAACACCAGGCCCAGGCCGAGACCCGTCACGAGCAAGCCCGGCAGCACATGCGTGGCGTACGCGGTGTCCACGCCGATCTGCGTGAACAGCACAAGCCCCGCCATGCCCAGCAGCATCCCCAGCGTGACCGGCAGCCGCGGGCCCGTGCGCGGAAGCACGATGGCCGTGGAGGTGGTGGCCGTGATCATGATCGCGCCGATCATCGGGAGGAAGGCCACGCCGGTCTTGATGGGCGAGTAGCCCAGCGTTGCCTGCAGGTAGTAGGTGAGGAACAGGAACACTCCGAACAACGCCGCAGAGGCAAGTGCAAGGCCGATATAGGCACCGCCGCGGTTGCGGTCGAGCAGTACCCGCATGGGCAGCATGGGCCGACTGCTGCCCACCTCGATCCAGACGAAGGCGGCCAGTAACACCATTGAGGTCGATAGAAGGCTGATGGTGATGCCGGAGGTCCAGCCGTCGGTCTCGGCGCGCGAGAAGCCGTATACCAGCGCCAGCAGGCCGAGCACCGAGGTGATGGTGCCGGGGATGTCTAGGCTTCCGCGCCCGCGACCGGTGTGAACCAGCAGCACCACGGCGGCGATGGCCGCCGGGATGGCCAGGACCAGGTTCACCCACAGGCACCAGCGCCACGACAGGTACTCGGTGAGGATCCCGCCGAGCAGTAGCCCCAGCGCCCCACCGCCACCAGCGATGGCGCCGTAGATGCCGAAGGCCTTCCCGCGCTCCTTGGGGTCGGTGAACGTGGTGGTCAGCAGCGACAGGGCGGCCGGGGCCAGCAGGGCGCCGAACACGCCCTGCAGGGCGCGCGCGGTCACGAGGACCGTGAAGTCTTGCGCAAGGCCGCCGATGGCCGATGCCGCGGCGAATCCGGCGAGCCCCCAGAAGAACACCCACTTACGCCCCAGCAGGTCGCTCAGCCTGCCGCCGAACAGCAGCAGGCTGCCGAAGGCCAGTGCGTAGGCCGTGATGATCCACTGGCGGTTGGAGTCGGAGAAGCCCAGGTCGGCCTGGGCCGAGGGCAGGGCGATGTTCACGATGGTGGCGTCGAGCACCACCATGAGCTGCGCGATGCCGAGGACGACGAGGATGATCCAGCGGCGCTCGTACATCTTCGGATCGACGCCCGTGGTGCTGCCTGCCGTGGTCACTGCGGTCCTCCTGAGCGGATCATCCGCGGGATCGCGGCCGCGGGACGATAGCGCCCGCGGCGGGGATGCGGGCCGCAAACGCGACGGGCCCCTCCGAGGAGGGGCCCGTCATCACCTGCAGTGACGCCCCGCGGGG
>JAPOLI010000025.1 GCA_029977205.1 bacterium | reverse complement strand
GCCATAAGCCGGATTCTGTCGTGGGCAGTCATCCATCTGGGACGTCCGTTGCCGGACGCCTCATGCGGCCTACCCGGGACTCGGCGAGCAACCTGATGTCGTCCCTGTTCGGCCTTGCACCGGGTGGGGTTTACCCAGCCGGCCCGTCACCGGACCGCTGGTGCGCTCTTACCGCACCTTTTCACCCTTACCTCCGAAGAGGCGGTTTCGTTTCTGTGGCACTTTCCCTCGGGTTTCCCCGGCTGGCCGCTAGCCAGCACCCTTGCTCTGCGGTGTCCGGACTTTCCTCGAGGCCCAAGGGCCCGCGACTGCCTGGCTCGCACCTGCAGGGTATCGCGCTAGATGTCGCGCATCACCCCGACGACCCGGCCGATAACCCTGATGTCGGTTCCGCGAATGGGCTCGTAGGCCTCGTTCTCGGCCTCCAGCCGCACGCCGCCGGGCTCGCGGTACACGCGCTTCACCGTGGCCTCATCCTCCAGCAGCGCGACCACGATCTGGCCGTCGCGGGCGTCCTGCTGCTGCTTCACGGCCACCAGGTCGCCGTCGAGGATCCCCGCGTTGATCATGGAGTCGCCCTTCACCCGCAACAGGTAGTCGGCGGCGAAGGGGGCGGCCACGTGATCCTCCACGTGTTCCTCGGCGAGGATCGGCGCGCCGGCGGCCACGGCACCCACGAGGGGGAGCGTCATCGGGGCAGGCGGAGCGGCCTGCTTGCCACCCGGCAGCCCGACGAGCATGGCCCGCGGCTTCGACGGGTCGCGCCGCAGGTGACCACCCTCCTCGAGCTTCTCGAGGTGGCGGTGCACGGTCGATGGCGATGCCAGGCCCACGCCCTGGCCGATCTCGCGCACGGTCGGCGGGTAGCCGTGCCGCTCCACGTGGTCCTCGATGAAGGCCAGGATCTCGGCCTGCCTGCCGGTTGGTGCCGTCGCCATGGGTGGTGCCCCCGGGTAGGAAGTGTCGAACTGGTGTTCGCCACCCTAGCACCGACTCCTGCTGCCCTCTCTGCTGCTACATTGCCCCGCGCTGTCCGCGGGTTGGGCAGCACCTCGTGCGGCTGTGGCGGAATTGGTAGACGCGCAAGGTTGAGGGCCTTGTGACCCCTAGGGTCGTGGAGGTTCAAGTCCTCTCAGCCGCACCTCAACGACGACGGCCGCCCCATGGGGCGGCCGTCGTCTGTATGCGCGCGGGCCATCGGGCCCGCGTGGCGGTGCCTCTACCCGAAGATCGCCTGGATGATCCACACGGCCCAGGCGATGACGTACATCGAGAAGACCCCGATGAGGTAGAGGACGATGCCGGCAAGGATCAGCGCGACGAGCGCACCGACGAAGCGAACCGGCAGGGAGCGTATGACTGAACTGTTCACGCTCGGAACTCTACCCCGCCGGCGGGGGGCAAGGCGGTCCGGACCTGGGGGATGACTGTCCCTAGGCCCCTAGGTGAGGGCGACGCCGAGCACGTACGTCATCAGGAAGAACAGCACGGCGACCAGCACCGTGATGCGCGTGAGGTTCTTCTCGACGATCGCCGACGATCCACCGTATGCGCTCGCGCCCCCGCCCACGCCGAAGGCGCCCGACAGGCCCGAGTCCTTGCCGCTGTGCATGAGGATGAGGGCGACGAGGAGCACGCACAGGAGCACGTGTATGACGACGAGGAAAGCGACCACGGCGCGGCAGAGTAGCAGCGTTCAGGCACCGGGCGGCACTGCCCCCTCCACCCGGAGCATGTCCTGCTTCATGGCGGGCCCACCGGCGGAGTAATCGCCCAGGCCCCCATCGGAGCGGACCACCCTGTGGCACGGGATCACCACCGGAAGCGGGTTGGCCGCCATCGCCGAGCCTGCCGCGCGCGCGGCGTGTGGGCTCCCGGCACGCCGGGCGAGTTCCGCATAGGTGATCACCTGCCCGCGCGGGATCGCATGGCATGCGCGAAGGGCGCGCCCGCGGAAGCCCCCCGGGAGCAGGGACCAGTCGACGCGCTCCGGCACCTCCGCGGCCCGCCCGGGCGCCACGCTGCGCGCCCCGGCCAGTCGCGCGCGTTCCACGGCGTCAGCTCGCGCCTGCGCCACCGCCACGATCCCGGCATCACGCCAGGCGATCCACCGGACCCCGTGCTCCGTGGCCACGCGGGCCACCTGCGCCTCAAACCCCGACATGCGACGATGTTGGCATGGGCACCGACGCAGGAGACCTCCTCAACCCGCCGGATATCACCCACTGCTTCGTGTGCGGGTCCGACAACCCGTCCGGCCTGGGGCTCCACGTATTTCGCGAGGGCACCGACGCGGTGGCCACGTGGACGCCCGACGCGCGGTTCCAGGGGTGGCCCGACCGGCTCCATGGCGGGATCGTGGGCCTGCTCGTTGACGAGATGCTCGTGTACGCAGGAGCGCCTCATGACCTCTGGGGAATGACGGCCAAGGTGCGCTACTGGCTTCGCAAGCCGGTGGCGCTGGAGGACACCGCCCTCACGCTGCGTGGCAGGCTGATACAGAAGAGCGACCGGGGATTCCGGGCGGTCGTGAGCATCCATGCGGATGACGTGCTCGTGGCCGAGGGCGAGGGGATGTGCGTGCTGCTGCCCGATTCCCCGCGCCCTGAGTAGCCCGCGACGATAGGGTTCCCCGGCCTGCATGCCGACCGGAGGACCAACCGCATGACGCTGATCCGCCTGGGTCACAGCCCGGACCCCGACGACGCGTTCATGTTCTACGCGCTCGCGAAGGACCTCATCCCCACCGGGGAGTTCACCTTCGAACACCTCCTCCGCGACATCGAGACCCTCAACCGCTGGGCGATGGAGGGGCGCCTCGAGGTGAGCGCCATCTCCGTGCACGCGTACTCGACGGTGGCCGACAGGTACCGGCTGCTTCCGCACGGGGCATCCATGGGCGAGCAGTACGGCCCCATGGTCGTCGCACGGGAGCAGATCGACCCCGCGGACCTGCCGCGCATGAGGGTGGCCGTGCCCGGCACCCTCACGAGCGCGTTCCTCGAACTGCAGCTGGCCGCGGGACGGATCGATGATCCCATGGTCGTGCCGTTCGACCAGATCCTCGACGTCGTGGAGCGGGGTGACGCGGACGCCGGGCTGGTCATCCACGAGGGCCAGCTCACCTACGCGTCACAGGGGCTCATCAACGTGCTCGACCTCGGGACGTGGTGGCACGAGCTCACGGGTGGACTCCCGCTGCCGCTTGGCGCGAACGTCGTCCGCCGCGACCTCGGCGACGTGTCGATGGTGGCCCTCTCGCACATCCTGCGCGAGAGCATTCGATACAGCCTCGAGCACCGGGCCGGTGCCCTGGCGTATGCCGCCGAGTATGGACGCGGCCTGGATGACGACCTCAACGACCGCTTCGTCGGCATGTACGTCAACGAGCGCACCCTCGACTACGGCGAGGATGGGCGCGAGGCAGTGCGCGAACTGCTGCGCCGCGGCGTCGAGGCCGGGCTGATCGACCACGAGGTCCCCGTTGACTTCGTGGAGGACTGATCCATGCCCTCACGCGACTGGGACACGGAGATCGACGACTGGACCGAGAGGTTCCGCCACATCCCCGATCCTCCACCGGTCTTCGCGGTGGCACTCCGCGATGGATGGGACCCGGACGCGCGTCGCGCCCTCGCGGAGGACGCCGAGGCCTACGCCACCCAGCATGAGGGCTGGGTCGCGCAGATCACCGCCGCCGGATGGGATCTCGTGCGCCTCGACACCCGCGGTGAGGACTGCGGCGCGTGCGCCCGGTATGCGGGCTCGCCATACTCACTCAGCGGAGCCACGCCCGGCGTCCCCCCTCCCCCGCCGTTGCCCATCTGCCCGGCGTGCCGGCACACGCTGAACCTGCTCACGCCATTCTTCATGCAGAGCACGGGCATGGACGCCGGTGACCTCGTCCGCGAGGCCGTCCCCTACGAGCCGGTGGACTGACGTGAGCAGCGTCCAGCCCGGACCCTTCACCTTCGGTGAACTGCTGTCGCGCGCATGGTCGATGTACCGGAGCGAGCCGTGGCTCTTCATCGCCCTCACCGCCATCACCGTGGTGCCCGTCGGCATCCTGTCCGCGGTGGCCGCGGCTGCGGTCAGCGGGTCCACGGACGTCACGCGGGCCCTCGTGGTGCTCGGGATCGTGCTCATCCCCGCGATCCTGCTGCTGCCCGTGAGCGGCGCCGCGGTGGCCCTGGCGACGGTGCGTCGCCTGCAGGGGACCCCCACGGGGATCGGCGCCACCCTCGATCGCGTTGGTGTGCGCTTCTGGATCCTCTTCGCGGCGCTGGTCCTCGTGACTGTCGGCGTCATCGTCGGGCTCTTCGCCCTCGTGATCCCGGGCATCTTCCTCGCGATCCTCTGGCTCTTCGCCGGGCAGGCAGCCGTGATCGATGGCAGAGGGGTCACCGATTCGCTCCGCCGCAGCCAGGACCTCGTGCGCGGCGCGTGGTGGACCGTCTTCCTTGCCTTCCTTTTGATCCAGGTGGTGACCGCCCTTGCGCAGTTGGCACTCGGCATCCTCGGGGCGGCGCTCCTCAGCCCGCTTGACGGCACCGCCCTCACATGGAGCGAGGGCATCTGGAACACGCTCACACAGGTTGTCGTGCAGCCGTTCACGCTGATCGCCATCGGGCTGCTCTACGCCGACAGGGTGATCCGCACCGACGGGGGACTGCCACCGCCCTCCTGAGATGTGCCGGGGCGACCGCGCACGGGGTGCGCAGCCCCCACTCATGCAACGATAGGTATTGGCAGCGAGGGCGTCCATACGACCCTAACAACTGCCCTTTCCCCGCATGGGGAGAGGTGATCGGGGATGTGCGGCGGCGGTTTCGCAACCTCAGCACCCCCATACCTCAATGCGGTCGTCACCGAGCGTTACCGGGGACCTCAAAGGTCTCTTACAAACCCCTGCGAGGGTGGACCCATGGCCACTCTCACACCACTTCCCACACGCCCGTCCAGCGGATCCACCGAGCAGGGGCGCCCCGCGCTCTCGCGACTGGACCTGTTCGACGGCCTTCCGCGCCGCGACCTCGACCTGCTTGACGCGCGCCTGCCGCTCGTCAGGTGGCCCCGCGAGGCCGACGCACCGGCATCGCTCACCCGCGGTGACCACGTGTACATCGTCCGCCAGGGCCGCATCGCGCTGAGCGACCTCACGCTGCAGGGGCAGGAGGTCACCACGACGATCGTCGAGCCCGGCGCCGTGTACTCATCGCTCGGCCTCGAGCAGGCCGCACCCGCCATCGCCCTCGAGGCGAGCGCGGTGACGCCGCTTCCAGTCCACGCCATCGAGGCGCTGATCACCCGCTACCCGCGGTTCGGCGTGAACCTCGCCGTCGCGCTCACGGGACGTCTGGCGAACCTCCGCCAGACCGTCGGCATCGTGTCGGAGATGCGCGTGGAGGACCGACTCCGCCGGCGCCTGCACCAGATCGCCGAGCAGATCGGCACCGCCGCGCCCGACGGCGTGCGCATCGGCCTCGACCTGACCCACGCCCAGTGGGCATCACTCATCGGAGCGTCCCGGGAGGCCGTCACCACGGCATTCGGGAAGCTGCGGGCCTCCGGCGAGGTGGTGATGGAGGGACGCTCCATCACGATCCCGTGGGATGCCATGAACGCAGCCGACGCCTCCGCGACCGCGCTGGCGAGCTAGGGCCCCCGGCCACCGCGGTCCCCCGGGGACCGGCTCGCCTCGTGCGCGCCGGTCCCCGAGTGCATTATTAGGGGGTGGCCGCACAGAGGACACCGCCGGGGCGCCGTCGCAACCCGCGCGACCGACGCACGCCGCGGAGGGATCGGAGGCAGGCGCGACGCGTGCCGCCCCTCGCGCTCGCGATCATCGGGATCGCCCTCGTCATCGGGCTCATCGCCCTCGCAACCCGCGGCGGTGACGATCCCGCCGCCTCACAGACCGCGACCGACCCGCAGATACCCCAGGTGAGCGAAGCGGATATCGCCGCGGCGGCGCAGCAGCTCGGTCCCCGCGACCAGGAGCTCGTGAACATCGGCCGGACCGGGGTCAGCATCGATCGCGCCGGCGGGGCGCGCAAGTACGTGGCGCTGACCTTCGATGACGGCCCCGGCCCGGACACCCCCGCGGTGCTCGCCGCCCTGAAGAAGGCCGGGGTGCCCGCGACCTTCTTCGTGCTGGGCGGAAACGTGCAGGCCAACCCGGACACCCTGCGCCAGGTCGTCGCATCAGGCAACGAGGTCGGCGTGCACACCTGGGACCACAAGGACCTCACCCGTCTCAAGCCCGCGGAGCAGAAGGCAGAGATCGAGCGGACCGCCGGGGAGATCCTCGCGGCGACGGGGGTGGCGAGCCGTCTGTTCCGAGCGCCCTACGGGTCGGTGAACCCGCAGGTGCTGAAGCAGGCCGAGAACGCGAAGCTGCTCTCGGTGCTGTGGGACGTGGACACCGTCGACTGGACGCGACCCAGCACCGACCAGATCGTGCAGACCGCGGTGTCGCAGGCGCGCCCGGGATCGATCATCCTCTTGCACGATGGCGGTGGCGACCGTGCGGCGACGGTGGCTGCCGTCCCCAAGATCATCAAGGAGCTGCGCGCGAAGGGCTACGAATTCGCGACGGTCGGCGATCTGGTCATCTCGGATCCGCCGGGCTCCGACGACATGACGTCGGAGTCGCGGGACACCCAGCGGTACTAGCGCGGCACGACGACGGGGTGCACCAGCAGGATGGGTGCCCCGGCCTCAGGGAGATCCGCTGCCCGAGGCCGCGCGGATCCGCCCCGCCTGGACGGCGGCGCGGGTGACGGCATCGCCGAGGGCGGCGACATCGCCGTCGGCGGCGGCCTGCGCGGCCACCCGGAGAGCGGCCGCAAGGGTGACGTACAGCGGACCGATCTCGCGTCGCTGCTGCTCGAGCCTCTGGTCATCCAGGCGCGCCGCCGAGATCTGCCGCGCGGCGCGCGCGGCGCGCGCGGCGGCGGTCGCCAGGCCCGGCGCGGCATTTCGCACCTGCGCGGGCGTCGGCGCATCGGGCAGCGCATCAAGGCGGATCGCCGCGGCCCGCGCCGCGGCCACCGCCTCGCGCACGAGCCCGAGGTAGCGGGCAGGCGTGACCGTGGTGCCCGGTGCCACATCGGCCGTGGCCACGGGGGCAGGCGTGCCGCCGCACCCCGCAAGGGCACCCGTGCCCAGCGCCACGACGGCGGCCAGGATCAGGACCGGGCGGCGGATGGCACCTCCTGGAGGGCGTCGAGCAGTTCGGTGGTGGCCGCGCGCAGGCCCGTACGGGACTCAGCCCGCAGGATCGCGCGCACCGCGCGCACGCGGGCAACGACGGGGGCCATCACCCGAAGCAGGCGTGCCTGCTCGGTGCGAAGGGCGTCATCGACCACGCGAAGAGCACGGAATTCCTTCATCTCGCGTGCGGCGTCGTCCACGAGGCCATCGATCTCCACGGACTGCGGCTGCGGGCCCGCGGGGTCGAGCGCCGCGGTGGCCACGACGCCCATCCTCTCGGCGGGCTGCACGAGCTGGCGCACGGCCTCGACGAACTCTGCCGGGGTCGACGTGCGCACGGTTGCGACATCGGACCCGGTCCCACAGCCCGCCAGCGCCAGCGCCGCCAGCGCGAGGGCCCCTGCCGGTGCGGTGCGTCGTCGCATCACCCCGTGAACACTACGGGGGCCGGTGACTGTCGTCCCCGAGGCGTGGCGACGCGCGACAGCGGACCCCCGGCCGGCGATCCCGACGTAGACTGCGCGCGCCACCGACACGGAGACCCATGTGACCCAGCCGGCACCGCCTGACCTCTGCATCGCCACCGTCCGTACCCTCGCCATCGATGCCGTGCAGGCGGCGAACTCCGGCCACCCCGGTGCCCCGATGGGCCTCGCCCCCGTGGGCTGGGCGCTCTACTCGCAGGTGCTCCGCCACGCGCCGGGTGACCCGTCATGGCCCAACCGCGACCGGTTCGTGCTGTCCGCGGGGCATGCGTCAGCACTCCAGTATTCGCTGCTGCACCTCTCCGGATATGCGCTGTCGCTCGACGACCTGCGGCAATTCCGCCAGTGGGGCAGCCTCACGCCCGGGCACCCCGAGCGCGGGCACGTGCCGGGTGTGGAGGTCACCACCGGTCCGCTGGGGCAGGGGCTCGGCAATGCCGTGGGCCTCGCCCTCGCCGAGGCGATGCTCGCCGCCGAGTTCAACCGCCCCGGGCACGACGTGATCGATCACCGCACCTGGGTGATCGCATCGGATGGCGACCTCATGGAAGGCATCTCGCACGAGGCATGCTCGCTTGCCGGGTTCCTGCGCCTCCGCAAGCTCGTCGTGATCTTCGACGACAACGCGATCAGCCTCGACGGACCCACCGGGATGTCCACCGGCGATGACGTCACGGCGCGCTTTGGCGCGTACGGCTGGCGCGTGCTGGAGATCGCCGACGCCAACGACATGGACGAGATCATGCGCGTCCTCGACGAGGCGCAGGCCGACGACGGACGCCCCACCCTCGTGCGCTATTCCTCGCACATCGGCTACGGCGCCCCGCACGTCCAGGACACCAACGCGGCGCACGGCGCGCCCCTCGGCGCAGACGAGGCACGGCTGGCGAAGCAGGCGTACGGCTGGCCGGAGGAGGCCGAGTTCCTCGTGCCGGATGAGGTCGCCGCGTGGGCTCCGCTGCTGCGCGCGCGCGGCGCCGAGATGGTTGACGCGTGGGACGGAGCAATGGACGCGTACGCCGCGTCCTTCCCGGACGACGCTGGCGAGCTCCGGCGCCGGCTCGCGGGCAACCTGCCGACGGGCTGGGACGCTGACCTGCCGCAGTTCGAGGAGGGCGAGTCGCCGGCCACCCGCGTGGCCTCGAAGGCCGCGCTCAACGCCATCGCCGCGCGCGTGCCGGAGCTCGTCGGCGGTGCAGCCGACCTGGCGAGCTCCACGGGCACGGTCATCACGGACGGGGGCGACGTCGGGCCGGGATCGTTCGCCGGCCGCAACATCCACTTCGGCGTGCGCGAGTTCGCCATGGCTGCGGCGGTGAACGGCATGGTCGCGCACGGGGGCTTCCGGGCATACGGATCCACCTTCATGACCTTCTCGGACTACATGAAGAACGCGATCCGCATGGCCGCGCTCCAGCGCCTGCCATCCATCCTCGTGTTCACGCATGACTCGGTGGCGGTGGGCGAGGACGGGCCCACCCACCAGCCCGTCGAGCAGCTCGCGGCGCTCCGGTCGATCCCCGGGCTCGTGACGCTGCGCCCCGCCGATGCACGAGAGACCGCCGAGGCGTGGCGCCTCGCGGTCGCCCGCACCGACGGACCCACGGCGCTTGTCCTCACGCGACAGGGCGTGCCCGTGCTGCCCATCAGCGACCCGCCCGTCGAGCGCGGCGGCTACGTGGTCGCCCCGGGCGACGACTGCATCCTGATCGCAACCGGCTCCGAGGTCTCCCTGGCCCTCGCGGCCCGCGAGATCCTCGCGGACGAGGGCGTGTCGGCGCGCGTCGTGAGCATGCCGTCATGGGAACTCTTCGCCGCGCAGCCCGATGCCTACCGCGACGAGGTCCTGCCCCCCGGGATCGCAGCCCGTGTCTCGGTCGAGGCAGCATCCACCTTCGGGTGGCCGCGCTGGACGGGCACGTGGGGCCGCAGCGTCGGCATCGACCGCTTCGGCGAATCGGCACCCGGGGGCACCGTCATGGAGCGACTCGGCATGACACCCGAGGCGGTGGCCGCCGCCGCGCGCGACGCACTGTCGGTCGCGCCCGGCTGATGCAGGTGATCCTGCGCCCGGGCCCCGCAGCCGGCCTCATCGAGGACGCCGTCGCGGACGCGGACGCCAGGGGGCTGGTGGAGCAGGTGCGCGCAGGGGACCCGTCGGCCTGGGGCGCGCATGCCGACGCCGCGCGCGACTGGACCGGCTGGATGCGCGCGCCCATCGAGATGCAGGCCGAGGTGCCGGCGATCAACGCCCTGGTCGATCAGGCGGTGGCAGACGGGATCGACCACGTGCTGGTCCTCGGGATGGGGGGCTCCAGCCTGTCGCCCGAGGTCACACGGCGGACCTTCGGCCACGGCAGGGGAATCGAACTTCGCATCCTCGACTCCACCGACCCGGTTGCCGTCACCCGGGTCACCGAGGGCATCGACCCGGCGCGCTGCATGGCGATCACCTCGTCCAAGAGCGGAACGACGGCCGAGCCGCTTGCCTTCCTCGCCGATGTCCAGCAGTTCCTCGCCGATGCGCTCGGCGCGCAGGCGGTTCGCCACCTCATCGCCATCACGGACCCGGGCACGCCCTTGGCGACAGTGGCGCTCGCGGACGGATGGCGGATGGTGGCCGAGAACCCCGCGGATGTCGGCGGGCGATTCTCGGCCCTGACCCTGTTCGGCCTCATCCCGATGGCCATCGCCGGCGTACCTCTGCAGCCACTGCTCGAGCGCGCAGAGCAGGCCCGCATGGACCCGCAGCCGGTGCGGATGGGGGTCGCCCTTGCGGCACTCGCACGCGCCGGGCGGGACAAGCTGACGATCATCGCCGACCCGGGCGTCGGGTCATTCGGGCTCTGGGCCGAGCAACTCGTGGCCGAGAGCCTTGGCAAGCACGGCGAGGGCATCATCCCTGTCGCCGACGAGCCGCTGGGTGATCCGTCCGACTACGGCTCGGACCGGGTCGTGCTGCACGTGCGCCTCACGGGCGAGCACGACGCGGACGTCGCGGCGATCGGCGCGACGGGTATCCCGGTGTTCGTGATGGATATCCGGGAGCCACTCGACATCGCCGGGCTGTACATGGGCCTCGAGATGGCCGTCGCAACGGCCGGCGCCGAGCTCGGGGTGAATCCGTTCGACCAGCCGGATGTCCAGGCCGCGAAGGAGGCCGCACGTCGCGCGCTCGCCGGCGCGGGAGTACCCCGCGACGACCGGGCGGAGCCGGAGGACATCGTGCGCGCCGTCGAGATGCTCGGCCGCGGCGACTACCTCGCGCTGCTCGCCTTCACGACCCCCACCCCCGAGGGTGACCGCATCATGAGCGCCATTCGCGCCGCGATCCGGAGACGCACCCGCGTCGCGACCACCGCGGGGTGGGGCCCGCGGTTCCTGCACTCCACCGGTCAGCTGCACAAGGGAGGGCCGGATTCCGGGGTATTCGTGCAGTTCCTCGGGCCCGGATCACCGGACCTGCCGATCCCCGGACAGGACCACACCTTTGGCGAGCTCCTGCGCGCGCAGGCAATCGGCGATGCGCAGGCCCTCGAGACCGCCGGGCGGCGCCTCGTGCGCATCGACCTCGGGGACGACCCCCTGATGGGCCTCCGGCGCGCGGCCGCGGCCGTGGGGGCCGGGCCGCCGCCCTGACCTACCCCGTGGGGGGACGGCCGACGGCGGCAGATGCCATCTCGGCATCGGGCACCACGGTCACCATCTCGAGGTCGGCGGAGTCGACCACCAACGATGCCCGCAACGCCTCGAGGACGTCGCGCCAGCCATCTCCCACGACGATCAATGGGCGGCGGGCCACGTGGGCGTTCTGCATCAGGTTCCAGGCCACCGCGATCTCCGCGAGGGTGCCGACGCCCCCGGCGACGGCGATCCAGGCGTCGGCGTCGAGAAGCATCCCCAGGCGCGCGAAGAGATCGGCGGCGGGACGCTCCTCCGCCACCCACGGGTTCGGCGACCGCCCCTGGGGGCCGGGCATCGTCACGCCCACCACGTGGGCACCGGCCTCCCGGGCACCGCGTGACACCGCGGCCATGGCGCCGTCGTGCCCTCCCGTGGCCACCGTCCACCCGGCCTCCCCGAGCAGGCGCCCGAGCCGCTCGGCGACGAGGTAGTCAGGATGGTCAGGGCCGATGCGCGAGCTGCCGAACACCGCCACCACCGCGGTGCTCACAGGAGCACCAGCCGCGGCGCGTCCGGCCGCATGCTCACAGGAGCACCAGCCGCGGCGCGTCCGGCCACCTGGTGACGACGGCCAGGCGCGTGGGAGGTGCGCCGCCCACGCCTCGTTCCCGTCCCACCCAGTGCCAGATCCGTGGTCAGAGGAGAACCTCGACGGCCTCATCGACGGCCAGGTCGCCCTCCGCATCAGCTGCGGCACGCTCGCCCGCGCTGACCTCGGGGTCCGGATCGCCGAGGAGCAGCCCCGTCAGGTCGTCACGGCCGCTGCGCTCTGCCGCGAGGGCGATCCAGTCCGCGGGGATCTCATCCGCGAGCGTGGAGCCCGTCATCTCGGCGAACAGGAGGGCCCACGCACGGGGCAGCACATCCACGTTGTACCCACCGCCCCCGAGCGCGATCCACCGGCCGGCTGCGGCCCGATCGGCGAGGTCGTGGAGCACGCGCCACAGCCGCGGGAACGTGGCCATCCGCACCTGGAGGTGGGCCAGCGGATCCTGGTGATGAGGGTCGACGCCGTCCTGCGTGACGATGACGTCGGGGCGGAATGCCATGACGGCCGGGGCGATGACCTCCTCGATGGCCCGCATGTAGGGGCCATCGCCGGAGAACGCGGGGAGCGGGATGTTCACGGAGTACCCCTCGCCGGGGCCGATCCCGCGCTCGGAGATCGCCCCGGTCCCGGGGAACAGGTAGCGGCCGCTCTCGTGGACCGAGCACGTGAGCACGCGGGGGTCGTCGTAGAAGATGAACTGCGTGCCATCCCCATGGTGGACGTCCACATCCACGTAGGCCACGCGCTCCGCCCCGTTGTCGAGTAGCCAGCGGATCGCCACTGCCGGGTCGTTGTAGATGCAAAAGCCATTGGCCTTGTTGGCGAAGGCATGGTGCAGTCCCCCCGCCGCTGAGAACACGCGATCAGCGCGACCCTCCCACACCGCGCGCGCCGCCGTGACCGACGCGCCGCACACGGATACCGCTGCCTCGTGCATGCCGGCGAAGGCGGGGGTGTCACCGCCGTGCGCAAGCCCCCATGTGCCGGCCTCGAATGCCGCCGCCAGCTGCGGGGTGCGGCTGTAGCGGCGCACGGCGGCCATGTACGCGTCGGTGTGCACCCGGGAGATGAGATCCTCGTCACCGGCTTCGGGCTCGAGCACCGCCACGTCCGGGCGATCGAGCATCCCGTATGCGCGGATGAGGTCGATCGCGAGTTCGCGGTTCACGGGCGCGAGGGGGTGGTCGCTGCCCAGGTCGTACCCCGCGAGGCCCTGCCGATCGACGAACGCGATCATCGCCATGTCCTGAGGGTTAGCAGACGAGCGGAACCACGGTGCACAGCTGGTCGACGTCCCGGCGGAGCCGAACGACCTCCTCGCGCAGCGCCTCGACCTGTGCAGCCGGCACGCCGCCTCCGGACTCGATGCGCCGCGCGAGGATGCCGACATCCCTCCGCAGCTGGCCGACGCCGGCCTCGACGACCGACAGGCGTTCGTTCACCTCCGCGGTCGACGCGATCCCGAATGATGTCGGCGAGATCATCATGGCGAACATGAGGATGAGGGCCAGGACGGCGACGCCCATCGCCGCCGCGAGCATCGTGATCGTGCGCCGATTGGGACCGGGAGCGGACCGCGCAGCTGGCGGCGGATCCGACACCGGGCGGCGCGACACCGGTGCGGTCACCGGATCGGTGGCGGGCGGCTGCGCGGGCGCGAACGCCGCCGCACCTGGCACCGGCCGGGGCACCGCGAGCGCCGCGGCGGCCGCCCGCGCTGCCGTGGCCGCGTCATCCGCCGCTGCCGGGGTGGTGGCCACCTCGTCACCGAGCGCCCGGAGGGCGATGACCATGCGCGCGAGCACATCGGGCACATCCCCCGTGATCCGACGCACGAGGGCGGGCGTCATCCACGGCACGCGCGCGGCCCAGTCGATCGTCCAGGCGTCGTCCGGCAGGCGAATGGCATCCACCGACAGGGCCGCGGCCTCGGGGGCGACGCCCTCGCCGAGCACGGCGCGCGCGCACCAGCCGCGGGCACCCACCTGCTCCTCGGGCCGGAGATCCCGCACCGCGGCGCCCGGCACGCGACCGGCCGCGAGATCCGCCGCCACCTCGGCGGGATCGATCGCCATGAGGTCACGGCCGACCGATGCACGGCGGTCCCCGGGGACCATCGCCAGCGCGGCCCGTGCCAGCTCGGTGGCCACGACCACGGCGACCTCGCCATCACGCAGGGGAGGTCCTGGCGGGCCGGCGCGCATCGCCCCGAGGCCGACTTCATCCGTGCCGCGCACATCGACGTCGAGGCGGAGGCGGAGGTCGCGGTCGTCCACGAGGGGCAGCCTAGAACTCCTGCTCGGTCGGACGCATGTAGACCTCGTTGATCGAGACGTGAGGCGGTTGCGACACCGCGAACGTCACCGCGCGGGCGACGTCATCAGGCACGAGCGGCGCACCGCCCGGGGGATCGTCGTAGAAGGCGGTGTCGACGATGCCCGGGGCGATCAGGGTGACGCGGACGCCCGTGCCGTGGAGGTCCTTGCGGGCAGCCTCGGCCATTGCGGTGACCGCCCACTTCGTGGACGAATAGAGCGATCCGGTGCCCACCTGCCGTCCGGAGATGGATCCCATCAGCAGGGCATGCCCGCGCGACTCCCGCAGGGCCGGGATGCAGGCACGCAGCGTGATGGCCGCGCCATAGACGTTCGTGAGGATCATCTCCCGCCAGAACTCGGGGCTCTCGTTGAGGAAGCCGCGCCGGGCCCCGAACCCGGCATTTGCGAGCACCGCGTCGATGCGCCCGAATGTGTCCAGGGCCTCGGCGGCCATGGCCTCGACCTGGTCCCAGTCCGTTACATCGCATGTGACCGCCCGGGCAACCGCGGCACCCCCGAGCTCGTCTGCGAGCGCATCGAGGAGCGGACGACGACGCGCCGCGATGACAACGCGCCACCCCTCCGCCACGACGGCGCGGGCGACCGCCGCGCCAATCCCATCGGATGCCCCGGTAATCACCATCACGGGCGCGTCCACCGCTACCTGCCGATGGTGAGGCGGTAGGGGCTGCGACCGGAGGTCGCCGTCACTGCCACGTACCACCGCCCGGCCCGGGGCGCCGTGTAGCGCAGCCCGGGTGATGACGTCGCGCGGCGGGTGGCGGCCGCGGGGCTGCCCGAGGCGATCGTGCGCGTGCCGGGGGGCCACAGGGCGATCTTCAGCGTGGCGTTCTTCGACGATGCGGTCACGCGGACGGACTGCCCCGCCCTGAGCGACACGGGATAGACGTCCACGGCGTCATTCCAGCCGTCCGCGAATGCCCCCACCGTGGCGACAGGCGTGAGCGCAGGCGCCCGACGCACCGATGCGATGTCGCTGTTCGGCTCATACGGGTCGTCCTTGGGCAACGGGAGAGTGATGGCCGCACGGGGATTGATCAGGCCGGACCCCGTCGCGGTGTCGCGTCCGCGGGACCCCATGTCGGTGGCCGTGTTCAGCAGCTGCATCAGCACCTGGTACGGCGTCGCCCCCGGGTTGACCGCGAACACCTCGGCTGCCACGCCCGCGACGAAGGGCGCGGCCATCGAGGTGCCCTCCTTGATCGCGTAGCCCGGGGACACCTCTCCCTGCGTCACGCGAAGCGGAACCGACGAGATGATGTCGACGCCGGGTGCCACGAGGTCGACCGACCGGTTCCGCGTGCTGAACGTCGCGAGCCCGTACGGGGTGGGGCAGTCGGCGTTGACCTCGTCCGAGCACTGCGCGGCGACCCCGAGTACGAAGCCATACCCGGCGGGGTAGTTGATGGCACGGTAGTCCTGGCCGTCGTTGCCGACCGAGGCGATGGTGAGCGCTCCGCGCCCGAGGGCCCAGTCGATGACGCGCTGGAAGGCCACGGAGTCCCCCGCGCCGCCCGCCGAGATGTTGATGACCTTCGCCCCGTTCTGGACGGCCCAGCGGATCCCCTTGATCATCGTCTCATCGGTCGAGTAGCCGTCGGGATCGGAGATCTGCACCGGGATCACCTCGGCCGTCCCGCGCGCGCCCGGCGCGGCGCCCACGACGCCCAGTCCGTTGATCGGTGCCGCGGCGATTCCCGCCACGTGCGTCCCATGCCCGGTCTTCCCCCAGTCCTCGGCCGAGCGCCGTCCGGTCTGCGCGCTGTAGGGGCTGACCAGGGGCGAGTTCGGCCCGGACCACTCCGGATGCGTCGAGTCGACGCCGCTGTCGAGGATTGCGATCCGCGGCCGCGGCGGCGTGCCGGTGAGGTCGACGCCCCAGGTGGTGGCGGGCGTCGTGAGAGACCACTGGCGGCCGTTCGCGTAGTACTCATCGGTGGGGGGAGATGCCAGCGGGGTGAGGGCGAGCGGCGGCGTGCGCGGGGCCTCCTGCGCGCGCACGCGCGCGTCCGTGCGGCGGGCGAGCGACCATGCGGCGGCATCCACCCCGGGCCGGGCGAGGGCCCTGCCCCTGAGGGCCGGATCCGCGGGTGCATGCACCGCCCAGATCCCGGCCTCGGGGGCCGCCGGGGCGACGCGACCCAGGCCCGTGAGCGCCGCGCGGGCGACGGCCTCATCAGGCGCGTCGCGGAAGGTCACCAGCAGGGTGGGTCCATCCGGTCCATCCGCCAGTCGCGGCGCGGCCGCAGTGGCCATGGCGGGCACCACTGCGACCACGGCGAGCGCGATGCCTGCCAGCGCGCGGACCGCGCGCCAGGGCGACCGGCTCCTACCGGGCGCCAAAGCGGTTCGTGATCGGCATCCGCCGGTCGCGGCCGAAGGCGCGCGGCGTGGTCTTGATGCCCGGAGGGCCCTGGCGCCGCTTGTACTCGGCGCGATCCACGAGCCCCGCCACCCTGGCCACTGCGTCATCGGGGAACCCCCGCTCGACGATGGCCGCTGGGGGGAGGTCCTGCTCGATGTAGAGCTCAAGTATGGGATCGAGCACTCCGTAGTCGGGGAGCGAGTCCGAATCGCGCTGATCCGGACGAAGCTCAGCGGTCGGCGGTCGCTCAATGGTGGCCTGTGGAATCACCTCGCGGCCCGCCTCCTGGTTCCGCCACGACGCCAGCCGGTACACCCATGTCTTCGAGACATCGCGCAACGGCGCGAACCCGCCCGCCATGTCGCCATAGATGGTCGAGTACCCCACCGACATCTCGCTCTTGTTCCCGGTGGCCAGCACCATGTCGCCATGCTTGTTGCTGATGGCCATGAGGAGCGTTCCGCGCACGCGGGCCTGGAGGTTCTCCTCCGCCACATCGCGGTCCGTGCCCTCGAAGACATCCGCCAGTTGCGCCTCGAATGCATCCACGACGGGGGCGATGGGGATGATGTCCAGCCGCACGCCGAGCGACGCGGCAAGAGCCGCGGCGTCGTCCGTGCTCTGCCCGCTCGTGAAGACCGATGGCATGGCTACCCCGCGCACGCGCTCCGGGCCGAGGGCGTCCGCGGCCAGCGCCGCCGTGAGCGCGGAGTCGATGCCGCCGGACAGCCCGAGGATCACGCCGGGGAAGCCGTTCTTCTCCACGTAGTCGCGAATGCCGGTCACCAGCGCCGCCCACAACTCGCCCTCGGCAGTTGGGCTCGGCGTGATGGCGTCCGGATCCCCCGTCGCGGCCGGGGCTGGCGAGGCCGCAATGATGATGGGCGCATAGGCGTCGGAGACCGGAAGCCGCCGCAGGAGCGGCTCGCGGAGGCGGCGACCCGCAGCGAGGTCGAGCGGGATGTCGGCGATGAGGAGGTCCTCCTCGAACACCGGGGAGCGCGCGATCAGGTCGCCGCCGGCGTCGATGACTGCCGAGCGACCGTCGAAGACCAGGTCATCCTGCCCGCCGACCTGGTTGCAGTACGCCAGGGCGGCAGAGCTGTCGTAGGCGCGGGTCTGCAGCATCCGCTCGCGCGCATCCCCCTTCGCGAGATGAAAGGGCGACGCGGAGAGACACGCGATGAGGTCAAGGCGCGCCTCCGCGAGTTCCGCGGCCACGGGCGCCGGGTACCAGATGTCCTCGCAGATGACGATCCCGACCCGTGCGCCGTCGATGTCCAGCACCATCGGGTGCGTCCCCGCCTGGAAGTACCGCGCCTCGTCGAACACGCCGTAATTGGGCAGGAAGCGCTTGCGGTAGATCGCCTGCACGCGGCCGTCGGCCAGCACCGCGGCGGCGTTGTGGACATCCTCGTCGTGCTCGACGAACCCCACGATCGCCGTCCCCTCGGTGACGTCACCGGCGAGCTCCTCGAGCGCGGCGCGGGAGGCGTCCCCGAACGACGGCCTGAGGAGGAGGTCTTCGGGCGGGTACCCGGTGAGGGCGAGCTCGGGCGTGAGGACGAGCGACGCGCCGCGCTCGCGCGCGTGGGCCAGAGCGCCGCGCACCCGCGCGAGATTGCCCTCGAGATCCCCGACCACCGTGTTGATTTGCGCACATGCGACGCGCATTCGCCGCCCCCAACCGCCCCATCGGTATCAGTGGGCAACTGATCGCGCGGTAGGATCACGCCCGACGGCAGGATATACGTGACCGGGGGTAAGGCGATGGGCACAAGCGGACCAACCCAGGGGCCGGGCAGGACGGCGGGCAATCAGGGGCCCAAGCTCACGCCCGCGCAGGGCGCCCAGCAGGCCGAGCAGCGGCTCGGGAAGCCCTGCTATCACGCGGGACAGCAGGTGCCCGGGGTCTACAGCTGCATCACCTGTCAATTCCGCATCAACAACCGCGGCACCCTGCCCGGGTGCCCGGATTGCGGCGAGATCATCTGGGCATACATGGGCGATGGCCCTCGCCCGGTTCCGGAGGGCGAGACGGCCCCCGCTGCCGAGGCTGCCGCTCCGCCGCCGCCGGCAGAGGAGACCGTGGCCATCGAGGAGCCGGTGCAGGAGCCCGTCAAGGTGGAAGAGGGCATCAAGCTCGAGCCCTAGGCTTCATGAGGGCTAACAAAGCCCTTACGTCCCACCCCTCGCGCGCCACGCCGGGGCGCGAAACGATGCAGACGTGAACAGGTCCCTCGCACTCGCCGCCGCAGTGGCGGCCCTGATATCGATGCCCGTCCTCGCACTGGGTGGCCAGTCGCGCCCGCCGGCGCCCTCAGGCGCGCAGGATGCCTCCGGGGCACAGGCTGCCTCCGCCCGGACTGCCGGCGGGCAGGTGTACGTGGACGGGGCCGGTGACGTGCGGATCTCAGGCAACTTCCTTGCGTTCGGGGACGTGGCCGGTATGCGCGTGCGCATCATCGATCGCGCCGGTGACGGCCGTGTGATCGCCGGGGGTCGCGTGCTCCTGCGGCCGCGGTCGAAGGCCCGCCGCAGTGGTTCCGGGGGCACACGCGTGACGCGACCACGCCGGCTCACGTTCACGCCATCCGCGCGACAGCGGTTCTCCATCGAGGGACGGAAGCTCGTTGTCTCATTCCGTGGCGAGGGGAACGTGACCCTGTCGATCACCGGCACCGGGAAGGTGAGGTTGGACGGCGTGGGGACGTACCGCACCAACTCTCAGCCCGCCGAGGCATGGTCTCTCGCCCCCATGGTTCTGCCCCTCCGCCCGACGCGCCGCGGAGGCCAGGGGTAACCTTGATCGAGATGGCCTCCACGGACGAGCAGCCGTTCATCCTCATCGCGGAGGACGAGCCGAATATCGCCTCGTTCGCGCAGATGTACCTCGAGGCAGCCGGATTCCGCGTGGAGATCGCTGAAAGGGGGGACGACGCCCTGGACAGCATCGAGAAGGAGCGCCCCGATCTGCTCCTGCTCGACCTCAACCTCCCCGGCGTCGATGGATTCGAGGTAACCCGCCGCATCCGCCAGGGGGGAGGCGCCATGCCCATCCTCATGCTCACGGCGCGCGACGACGCCGTGGACAAGGTCGTCGGCCTCGAGCTCGGGGCCGACGACTACGTGACCAAGCCCTTCGACCCCCGGGAGCTCGTGGCCCGCGTGCGTGCCGTGCTCCGGCGGGCGGACGCCCCGGCCGATGTCACCGACGCCGCCACGCCACCCGTGCTCGAGGTGGATGACCTCCGCATCGAGGTGGGGCCCCGGGAGGTCTTCGTGAAGGGCGATGAGGTCGCCCTCACGCCGAAGGAGTTCGACCTCCTCACGGCCCTCGTGCAGGCCCGCGGCATCGTCCTGAGCCGCGAGCAACTGCTCGAGAAGGTGTGGGGCTACACCTTTCTCGGCGACAGCCGGACCATCGACGTCCACGTGCGCCAGCTGCGGCGGAAGCTCGGTGATGCGTGCCCGATCGAGACCGTGTGGGGCACCGGCTACAAGGTGCCGGCCCGCAGGTGAGCACGCCGCCGGTACGCCGGCGGCCCTGGGCGAGCCTCTGGGGCCGCGTTGCGCTGGGCGCGGTCGGCGGCCTCGTGGTCGCCGCCGTGCTCTTCGTCGCCGTCGGCGCCTCGCTGATCCGCGGCCAGGCCACCTCCCAGGCGACGACCGAGCTCGACCGCCAGGCGCGCGCCGTCGCGGACATCGTGTCGGAGCGCGCTGCGCTCGCGCTGGATACCGGGCAGGTGTTCAGCACGCGGGAGCCGATCGGCAACCTCGAGGAGCTCGCCGGCGAGGGAACACGGCTCTACTACGTGGGGCTGGCGCTCTCGCCCGGGGCAGCTGACCCCTTCGGCGGGCTTCCCGAGACCGTCGCCCGCGACCTCGACCCGGACATGATCGTGCGCGACGGCGCACAGGTGTTCGAGTTCACACCCACCGGCGCGCGCACACCGACCTATGGCGCAGCGGCGCCCGTCCTCGTGAACGATCGCTATCTCGGGGCGATCGTGCTGACGCGCCCACAGGGCGAGGTGGCAGCAGCATGGGGAAGCATCATCGTCCCCGTTCTGTTCGCGGTTCTGGCGGGCCTCGTGGTGGCCGTGGGGCTGGTGCTGTGGATCATCCGCCGGGCGACGCGGCCCCTCCGGGACTTGGAGCAGGCGGCCCGCCGGGTGGCCGAGGGTGACCTCAAGGCCGAGGTCGCAGAGGGCGGTGCGGAGGAGCTCGACGCCGTTGCGCGCTCGTTCAACGCGATGGTCGAGCAGCTCGCCCGACGCGATCGCATGGCCCGCGAGTTCCTGATGCGCGTCACGCATGACCTGCGCACGCCGCTCACGGCGATCCGGGGCCACGCCCTGGCTCTCTCCGATGGGGTCGTGCCCGCCGAGGCGGTGCCCCGGTCGCTGAGCGCGATCGCGTCGGAGGCGACGCGCCTGGAGGTGCTGGTGACCGACCTGCTCGACCTCGCGCGCATGGATGCCGACCGCTTCCGCGTCAACCTCGCGCGCATTCCCGCAGGTGACCCCGTGCGGGCCGCGGTCGATGCCCTGTCGTCCATGGCGACCGCCGACGGGGTCCACCTCACCCTCCAGATGGATGCGCTCCCGGAGATCACCACCGATCCCGGTCGCGTGCAGCAGGCGATCGGCAACCTGATCGACAACGCCATCCGCTGGACGCCCGACGGCGGCACGGTGACCGTCTCGGCCACCGCGCGTCCCGATGGCGGGGTGACCGTGGACATCGACGACACCGGCCCCGGCATCCCGCCAGGGCAGCGCGAGGAGATCTTCGAGCCCTTCACCTCCGCCGAGACGCCATCGGGGCAGGTTGGGGCCGGATTGGGCCTCGCGATCGCACGCTCGCTGGCGCGCGCGCTCGGAGGCGACCTCACCGCAGGTGAGTCACCTGATGGTGGCGCGCGCTTCGCGCTCGAGCTTCCGGCGGCGGCGCCTGAGGGAGGAGACCGGGAGTCCCCGTCCATGGTGGACGGGGACTCCCACACGGCCTCTCCGGTGAGGATGGGCTAGGGCCCGTCCTCCGGATGCGGTGCGAGGACGATGTCGCCCCGCTCCCCGGTGCGGACGCGCACGGCGTCCTCGACCGGGATGATGAAGATCTTGCCGTCCCCCGGCTCGCCCGTGTGCGCGAACTCGAGGATGACATCGACAGCGCGATCCACATCGGTGTCGTCCACCACCATCTCCAGCTTCAGCTTCGGTCGCATGAAGATGGTGGTCTTGGCACCGCGATAGCTCTCGGTATACCCACCTTGGCGGCCTGAGCCCTTCACCTCGCTGATCGACATGGAGGGAAGCCCCATGCCCGCCAGCCGTGTGCGGATCTCATCGAACGCCTCGTGGCGGATGAACGCCTCGATCTTCTTCACGTTCAGGTCCTCCTAGTCGGACGTCGTGGTCGTTGGTGGCGCCGAGGCGACCATGCCGGCACTCTGCCGGGTCGACTCGGGGAACGCGCCGGGCACCTCGATGAACTGCTCAGGATACCCGTACATCCCGTGCTCGGAGATGTCCAGGCCCGCCATCTCCTGGGTCTCGCTGACCCGCAGGCCGATGGTCCACTTGATGAGGAGCCAGACGACCAGCGTGAGCACGCCGGTGAAGGCGATCGTCGCAGCGACGCCGTAGAACTGCACCCACAGCTGCTGGCCGCCACCCCCGTAGAAGAGGCCGGCGCCCGCGCCGAGGTCCACGTCCACGGTTCGTGCCGCCGGTGCGAACAACCCGATGGCGAGCGTTCCCCAGACACCAGCGATCCCGTGCACGGGGATCGCGCCAATGGGGTCGTCCACCTTGATCTTGTCCAGGAGGACGACGATGGGCGGAGCGATGATGCCGGCGACGAAGCCGATCACAACAGCCGCCCACGGGTCGACGAACGCACATCCCGCCGTGATGCCGACCAGCGCAGCGATCGCGCCGTTGCCCATCTGGGACACGTCGAGCGTGCGGAACATGATGAGCGAGCCGAGGGTGGCACCGATCACCCCACCCGCAGCGGCGAGGTTGGTGTTGACGATGACGTCGGCGAAGTTCTGCCCCACCGCCGCCAGGGTCGATCCGCCGTTGAAGCCCATCCATCCGACCCAGAGGATGATCACGCCGAGCATGAACAGCGGGATCGAGTGCCCGGGTAGTGGTTGCGCCTTCCCGTTCCGGAACTTGAGCAGGCGCGGCCCCAGCACGAGCGTGCCGGTCAGCGCTGCCAGCGCGCCCTGGAGGTGCACGACGGACGAACCGGCGAAGTCCAGGAAGCCATCCTGCGCGAGCCAGCCGCCGCCCCAGGTCCAGTGGGCGACGATCGGGTAGATGATGCCCACGAAGAGGATGCCGAAGATGATGTAGGCACCGAACTTCGTCCTGTCCAGCATCGTGCCGTAGACGATCGCGAGCGACACCGCCGCGAAGACGGCCTGAAAGAAGAAGAAGGCCTCGGTTCCGCCGCCGGCGCCGTAGTCCAGCGTTCCCAGGTCCAGGAACCACCCCGTTGATCCGAGGAAGTTGTTGCCGTCACCGAAACCCAGTGCGAACCCCGTTGCCCAGAACATCAGGAATGCAATGGCGAGGTTCATGATGATCTTGCCTGCGACAGCCCCGGCGTTCTTCATGCGGGACAGGCCGGTTTCCAGCAGGAGGAATCCGGCCTGCATGAAGAGGACGAGTACACCGGCCAGGACGACCCACAGCGTGTTCAGCGCGAAGTCGGTCTGGGCGAGTGCCCCGCCCTGCGCGGCTGCCAGGCCCGGCACGCCGAGAAGCAGCACCCCGGCTGCGACAAGCGTGCGAAGTGACCTGAGACGCATAGGAAGGAACTCCTTGTCGGATGGATGAGGGGCAGTGCCCCATTGCGCCACCGAGGCTATGCAGGTCCGTCGCGCGACTCCTTGTGCCCCGGGATGAAGTCGTGCGGCGCGCGTTACGCCACGCGCACAATCCGGTCGTCAGTCGAGGATTGCCCGAAGCGCGCCCGTGAGGCTCCCGGCAACGGCGTCGGCATCGCGCAGCGATGCGGCGTCATATGTGCCGGTCGTCACCGCGACGATCCGCGCGCCCGCCCCGTGCGCCGCCGCGATGTCACGCGGCGTATCCCCGACCACGATCACCTCATCCCACGCGTGGGCCCTGGCCGCGCGGGCCTGCGCGCGGCGCACGAGCTCCACCCGCTCATCCGCGTCGCAGCCATAGCCCCCGCCTGCGCCGAAGCGGCCACCGAGACCCGCCATCGCCACCTTCGCATGGGCGATCTCACGAAGGTTCCCGGTGACAAGCGCGATCTCGGCCCCGGCGTCCAGCAGGTCCCGGGTGACCGCATCCGCATCAGGGGCCGCGACCGGGGCGGGGTGATCCGCCTTGAGCTCATCGTGCAGGACGACCGCGAGGGCGACCCAGTCCGCCAGGCGCGCAGTGATCACCTCATCGCCCACCCCGTGCCCGCGCAGGATCGTCCGCGCGATCTCGCGATCCGTGCGCCCTGCCGGGTTGATCGCCCAGACGTCATCCGGGGCGACCTCGACCTCCCAGGTCTGGGACATCGCACGGGTCAGCGCGTCGGTGTGCGCCTCCGGGCGGCCGTGGAGGAGCGTCCCGTCGATGTCGAAGAGCACGAGCACGATGGGGTCATCGTGCCGCACCCGCCGCTGTCGCGTCGGACACGACCTCCTCGGGGTTGGCGCCGATCACGTCGATGAACTGCTCCGGGTAGCCGAACATGCCGTGCTCGGAGATGTCCAGGCCCGAAACCTCATCGGCCTCCGGGGCGCGCAGGCCCATCGTGACCTTGACGAGCGTGAACATGATCCAGCCGGCGATGAAGGCAAAGGCGCCGATCGCGGCGAGGCCGACGATCTGCCACCCGAGCTGGTCGAGGCCGCCGCCGTAGAACAGCCCCGGCCGCCCACCGAGCGCGTCGGCTGCCTCCGCGGTCGAGAAGAAGCCGGCAGCAAGCACGCCCACCACGCCACCCATTCCGTGGCTCGCCATCACGCCGATGGGGTCGTCCACGCGAAGGCGGTCGATGAGGAGCACCGCCGGCACCATGATGCAGCCGGCGACCAGCCCGACCACCGCGCCGGCCCATGGCTCGATGAATGCACACGGCCCCGCGATGGCCCCGAGTGAGGCGATCGCACCGTTTCCAAGCATGCCGATGTCGAAGCTGCCCACGAGGATCTTCGCCATCACCATTGCGCCGATCACGCCGAAGGCACCGGCGATGAGGGTGACCACGACCACGCTGCCGATCGGCTTGCCAACCGCCCCGAGGAAGGATCCGGCGTTGAAGCCCATCCACCCGACCCACAGGATCAGCACGCCCAGGATCGCGAGCGGCATGGAGTGCCCGGGGATCGGCTGTGGCCGACCGTCCCTGTACTTGCCGAGCCGGGCGCCGATCACGATGGCGCCTGCGATCCCGACGAACGCACCGGTCACGTGGACCACGCCGGAGCCGGCGAAGTCCTGGAATCCCTGCTCATACAGCCATCCCCCACCCCACACCCAGTGCACGACAACCGGATAGATCAGTCCCACGAAGAGGATGGCGATGGGCACGTAGGTGACGAATCGCGCCCGGTCGAGCATGGTGCCCCAGACGATCGCCAGCGCGACGGCCGCGAACATCGCCTCGAAGAAGAACTTCGTGGCCTCATCCACACCGGAGTAGGACAGCGAGGCCACCTGGTCGCCGCCGATCTCGAGGAACCAGGCGGTCGCCCCGGCGAAGCCATTGCCGTCACCGAACGCGATCGCATAGCCGATCGCCCAGAAGACGACCACGGCAAGAGCGAGGTTCACGATGATCTTCGCGGCGACGGCACCCGCGTTCTTCATGCGCGAGAGACCCATCTCCAGCGCTGCGAAGCCGGCCTGCATCAGCAGCACGAGGACGGCGGCGACAACCACCCACACGGTGTCAATGGCCGCGATGTTCACTTCCACCTCCGGGACGTGGGAATGCGGGGCGCCCCAGCCCGGGGCTTCAGCACGGTCGCAGGTGCCGCCTCTCGATCGCATGGCCCTGTGCACAAGGGGCCGCCGCGATCGCTGGCCCGCCGTACAAGAGGGGGCCGAGCAGGACCCCTGCTGTCCGTGCTCATACGCGTAAATGGTAGGGCCACGTCATTGGCCAAGTTGACGGGTGCCCGGGTCACCGGCTCGACGCCCTAGGGGCTGGTCGGCTCAGGATCCTTCTTGTTCGTCGCTGATCGGACCACGGCGTCCATTACCCTCTTCCCACAGCACCTCCCCCACCAAGGACTCCCCATGCGCCTTCGCACCACCGCCATCCTCGCCACTGCTGCCGCCGCGGCGACCTCGATCGTGCTCCTCACAGGATGCGGAGGCAGCGCGCCTGAGGCCAGCCTGTCCACGGCGAAGTCCACGACGGCCATAAGCAAGTTTGCGGGATCACAGGGGGGAAACCGGCCGAGCTGCTATCCGGACTGCCAGGGCGCGGACCTCTCCGGCGCGGACCTCGGCGGGGTGACCTTCTTCCAGGCGGACTTTAGGGGCGCGAACC
>JAPOLI010000024.1 GCA_029977205.1 bacterium | reverse complement strand
GCATCGAGACCCTCGGAGGCGTGTTCACCCGCCTCATCAACCGCAACACCACCATCCCCACCAAAAAGTCCCAGACCTTCTCCACAGCCGCCGATAACCAGACGCAGGTTGGCATCAAGGTTCTCCAGGGCGAGCGCGAGATGGCGAGCTTCAACCGCACTCTCGGGCGCTTCAACCTGACCGGCATCCCGGCCGCCCCGAGCGGCGTGCCGCAGATCGAGGTCACGTTCGACATCGACGCCAACGGCATCGTCCACGTGTCCGCGAAGGACCGCGGCACGGGCAACGAGCAGAAGATCGAGATCAAGAGCTCGTCCGGGCTGTCGGACGACGAGGTCAAGCGGATGGTCGACGAGGCCGAGTCGCACGCGGACGACGACAAGCGCCTCCGCGCGCTGGCCGACGCCCGCAACCAGAGCGAGGCCCGCGTCAACGAAGCCGAGCGCCAGCTCAAGGACCACGGCGACAACGTCGACGAGGCCCTGAAGGCAGAGCTCGAGTCCGCGATCCAGGAGGCCCGTGCGAGCCAGTCGGGTGAGGACGCCGCGTCCATCGAGGCCGCGACGGAGAAGGTCACCCAGGCCCTGCACAAGGTGTCCGAGCAGGTGTACCAGCGCGCTGCCGCCGAGCAGCAGGGCGACGGCGACGCCGGCGAGGAGACGGTGGAGGACGCCGACTACGAGGTGATCGACGAGGACGAGCCGGCCCAGAAGGCCTAGGGAGATCCCGTTGACCGACACCACCGACCACGGGGTAGCCCCCGAGGAGCCCGGGATGCCCGCCGAGGAGGCGAGCGCCCCGGGCTCCGGGGATGCCCATCACGATGAGCAGGACGTCCAGGACGAGGCCGGGCAGGCGCCCGACGTCGCCGAGGACCTCGCGCGGGTGATCGCGGAGCGGGACGAGTACCTCGACCAGCTCCAGCGCGCCCGCGCGGACTTCGACAACTACCGCAAGCGTGTCGAGCGCGAGCGCCCGGTGCTCGCAGAGGCCGGCGTTCGCGATCTCGTCGGCGAGCTCCTGCCCGTGCTCGACAACCTCGAGCGGGCGCTCGAGGCCCTCGTGGCCGCCGGCGACGAGGGCGCGGCGGGCATCGTCGCGGGCGTCGACATGGTCAAGCAGCAACTCGGTGGCCTCCTCGCAGGCAGGGGCGTCGAGGAGATCCCCGCGCACGGCGAGGCCTTCGACCCCACCGTGCACGAGGCCGTCCAGGGCGTGCCGTCACCGGACCACCCCGAGGGCACCGTCGTCGCGGTGGTCGAGCGCGGGTACCGGATGTCCGATGCGGTCATCCGGCCGGCCCGCGTGGTGGTCTCCCAGGGAGGACGAGGACACTGAACGAGAAGGACCTCTATGCCGTCCTCGGCGTCGCCGAGGACGCGGACGACGAGGCCATCAAGAAGGCCTATCGCGCCCTCGCGCGCACGTATCACCCCGATGCGAATCCGGGTGACGAATCCGCGGAGGAGCGCTTCAAGGAGGTCTCGCACGCGCATGACGTGCTGTCCGACCCCGAGAAGCGCCGCGAGTACGACGCCGAGCGCCAGTTCGCCCGCATGGGCGGCATGGGCGGCGGCCGTGCGGGCGGAGCGGGAGCAGCCGGCTTCGGTGACCTCGGCGACATCTTCGGATCGATGTTCGGTGGCGGCGGCCGCCGTGGCGGTCGCGGCGAGCCCGCGCCCCGGCGCGGCCAGGACCTCGAGGTCGAGGTGACGCTGTCGTTCGACCAGGCGATGTCCGGCGCCGAGGTTCCGGTGACCCTCGAGAAGACCGAGGCGTGCGACGCGTGCTCGGGGTCCGGCGCCGCGCCGGGCACGAGCCCGCGGCTGTGCACGGCCTGCGATGGTCGCGGCCAGCTGGGTCGCGACATCGGTGGCTTCTCGATCCCCGAGGCCTGCCCGGAGTGCGGCGGCGCCGGGACGATCATCGAGGACCCGTGCTCCGACTGCCACGGCTCCGGCGTGCGGTCGGCCGAGCGCCGCATCCGCGTCCGCATTCCCGCCGGCGCCAAGGACGGCACCCGGATCAAGCTCAAGGGCAAGGGCGGCGCCGGCATGCGCGGTGGCCCGGCGGGCGACCTGCACGTGATCACGCGCGTCATGCCGAGCCCGGTGTTCCGGCGCAAGGGCGACGATCTCGTGGTGGAGGTGCCTGTCACCTTCACCGAGGCGGCACTCGGCGCGAAGATCGAGGTTCCCACGCTGGACGGCCGGGTGAAGATCACCGTGCCGGCGGGCAGCCAGGATGGCCGCACGCTGCGCGTGCCCGGTAAGGGGGCGCCCAAGCTCAACGGGTCGGGCAACGGCTCGCTCCTGGCGAAGCTCAGGCTCACCGTCCCGTCGTCGCTCAGCGACGAGCAGAAGGAGGCCCTCGAGGCCTTCGCGGCACTCGACGGCGCAGACCCCCGGGAGAAGCTCTTCCGATGAGTCCGCAGCGCGACGAGAACCGTCCGGTGTTCATGATCGGCGTGGCCGCCGAGATGGCCGGAATGCACCCGCAGACGCTCCGCATGTATGAGCGCCGCGGCCTGGTGCAGCCCGGCCGCACGAAGGGCCGCACCCGCCTGTACTCCGAGGCCGACCTTGCCCGGCTGCGCCGCATTCAGGCGCTGGGGGAGAGCGGGCTCAACCTGGCCGGCATCGAGCGCGTTCTCGACCTCGAGCAGCAGCTCGAGCGGGCCGTGCGGCGCGTGCGCGACCTCGAGCGCGAGATGCAGGCCCGCATGGCCGAGCACGAGCGCGCCATCGACGCGTCGCGGCGTGCGATGTCCACGGAGATCGTCCACGTGCGCCGCGCGCCGGGTCCGCCCGCCGTGCCCATCAAGACCGTTATTCCCGCGGGGCTCCGACCGGTTCCCCGCTCCACAGATTCACGAGACCCGAGGAGGTCACAGTAATGCCCGTAGACAAGCCCACTGAGCGCGCCGCAGAGGCGCTCGGGGCAGCCCAGACCCTCGCGGAGACGCGCGGGAACCAGCTGGTCGAGCCCGAGCACCTCCTGCTCTGCCTGCTCGACCAGCCGGAGGGCGTGGTGCAGCCGATCGTCGAGCGCGCCGGTGCCGATCCGGCCCAGCTCCGCGCCGCGGCCCAGGCCGCGGTCGAGGCCCGCCCCACCGTCAGCGGGGCCAGCGTCACCGTGGAGTTCTCGCCCGCCTTCAAGGCGGTGGTGAGGAAGGCCGGCCAGGAGGCCGAGACACTCACCGACGAGTACATCAGCACCGAGCACCTTCTCCTGGCCCTGGTCGATGAACCGGGTCCGGCGAAGCAGGCCATGGAGTCGGCGGGGGTCACCCGCGAGACGCTCATGTCGGCGCTCAAGCAGGTGCGCGGGTCGGCCCGCGTGACCGACCCCAACCCCGAGGAGAAGTACCAGGCGCTCGAGAAGTACGGCCGCGACCTCACCGTGGCGGCGGCGCAGGGCAAGCTCGACCCGGTGATCGGGCGCGACGAGGAGGTGCGCCGGGTCATCCAGGTGCTCTCGCGCCGTACCAAGAACAACCCGGTCCTGATCGGTGAGCCCGGGGTCGGGAAGACCGCGATCGTCGAGGGACTGGCCCAGCGCATCGTCGACGGCGACGTGCCGGAGGGGCTCGTCGGCAAGCGCGTTATCGCGCTCGACGTCGGCGGCCTCATCGCCGGCAGCAAGTACCGCGGTGAGTTTGAGGACAGGCTCAAGGCCGTGCTCAAGGAGATCGCCGAGGCAGAGGGGGAGATCATCCTCTTCATCGACGAGCTCCACACGATCGTGGGGGCCGGCAAGGCAGAGGGGGCCGTTGACGCCGCCCAGCTGCTCAAGCCCATGCTCGCCCGCGGTGAGCTGCGGGCGGTAGGTGCCACCACCCTCGATGAGTACCGCCAGTACATCGAGAAGGACGCTGCACTCGAGCGGCGGTTCCAGCCCGTGATGGTCGGCGAGCCCTCCGTGGAGGATGCCGTCGCGATCCTCCGCGGCCTCAAGGAGCGATACGAGGTGCACCACGGCGTGCGCATCCAGGACGGGGCCCTCGTGGCCGCGGCCCGGCTGTCCGACCGCTACATCACCTCGCGCTTCCTGCCCGACAAGGCGATCGACCTGATCGACGAGTCGGCCAGCCGCCTGCGCATCGAGATCGACTCCGTTCCGGAGGAGCTCGACGTGCTGCTGCGCCGCATCATCCAGCTCGAGATCGAGGAGCAGGCCCTCCAGGCCGAGACCGATCCGGCGTCGGTGGAGCGTCGCGAGCGCGTCGCCCAGGAGCTCGCCGACCTCCGCGAGGAGTCGGATGGCATGAAGGCGGCGTGGGAGGAGGAGAAGGACTCCATCACCCGCATCCGCGACCTGAAGGACGACCTCGATCGCGCCCGTACCGAGGTGGAGCGGGCTGAGCGCGAGGCCGACCTCGAGGGGGCGGCGCGCCTGAGGTTCGGCACCATCCCCGAGCTCGAGCGCGGGCTCGAGGAGGCGGAGCGCGACCTCGACGCCAAGCAGGCCGAGCACCGCATGCTGAAGGAAGAGGTCACGAGCGAGGACGTCGCCGAGGTCGTCGCGTCCTGGACCGGCATCCCCGTGAGCAAGCTCATGGAGGGCGAGGTCGAGAAGCTCGTGCACATGGAGGATCGCCTGCACGAGCGCGTGGTGGGGCAGGAGGAGGCCGTCGAGGCCGTGGCCAACGCGCTGCGGCGGGCCCGCGCCGGCCTGAGCGACCCCAACCGCCCGATCGGCTCATTCATCTTCCTCGGCCCGACGGGGGTCGGCAAGACCGAACTGGCCCGGGCTCTTGCGGAGTTCATGTTCGACGACGATCGCGCCATGGTGCGCATCGACATGAGCGAGTACATGGAGAAGCACACCGTGGCCCGCCTCATCGGTGCCCCGCCGGGCTATGTCGGCTTCGAGGAGGGCGGACAGCTCACCGAGGCCGTGCGGCGCCGTCCGTACGCGGTGCTGTTGCTCGACGAGATCGAGAAAGCGCACCCCGATGTGTTCAACGTGCTGCTCCAGCTGCTCGACGATGGCCGCCTCACCGATGGCCAGGGCCGCGTCGTGGACTTCCGCAACACGGTGGTGATCATGACGTCGAACATCGGCAGTCAGTTCATGCTGGACGGCCTCGATGACGAGATCACGCAGGAACGCGTGCTCGGGGCGCTGCGCGACCACTTCCGGCCGGAGTTCCTGAACCGCGTTGACGAGATCGTGCAGTTCGGGAAGCTCACCCGCGCCGATATCGATCGCGTCGTGGACATGCAGATGGCCCGCCTCGACGACCGGCTGGAGGAGCAGGACATCCGCCTCAGCCTCTCGCCGGAGGCCCGGGAGAAGATCGCCGATGAGGGGTACGACCCCGCCTACGGGGCCCGGCCGCTCAAGCGCGTCATCCAGAAGCGGGTCCAGGACCCGCTTGCCCTCGAGATGCTCACCGGCGCGATCACGCCCGGCGACGACGTCGAGGTGGTCGTCGAGGGCGATGAGCTCGTCATCCGGCCGCGCGAGCGCGCGACCGCCTAGGCGGACCGGCGACGGCGTCCGGCGCGGTCACCCGCGGGTGGCCTGAGCCGGACGCCGTTCCGGCTCAGGCCGTACGGCCCTCGCGCGCAAGCCAGGCCGCGAGACCGGCCACGGCCTCGTCGGCCATGCGGTTGAACGTGCCCCGCAGCACGGGCTCGGCCAGCCTGAGCACTCCTGTCATCCCGAGGGCCGCCGCGTAGGTGATCTCGCACCCGCCCCCTGTGGCATCGCGGAGGGTGATCTCGTCGCGGGCGGTGGCCTTCTCGCCCGTGCCCTCGATCACCATGCGCGTGGTCGGCTCCCACTGCGTGATCTCGTAGGTCATGGGCGTGCGCCTGCCGCGGAACTCGGCGACGATCGGGAACACCGTCCCGAGACCCGGTTCCCCAACGGTCTCCTGGCGTGACTCCACCAGGCCGGGGTCCCACTCCGCGGCCCGGCCGAACTGGGCGATCAGGTGGAAGGCCGCCTCGCGCGGCATCGGGACGGTGATGGTCCGGGAGACGTGGATCATTGGTTCCTCGGGTAGACGTGGATCACGGGGTCCTCGGGCGCACGGCGCCGACCGATGCGACCAGAGCGACGATCGCCGCCGCCTGGGCGATGAACAGCCCGATGTCCCGGGCCAGGAACTCCGCGGGGCCGGGCGGGCGCACGAGCCGCCACGCCACAAGGGCCGTGGCGGCGATGGCGAGAACAAGGCACGTCCACGCGAGCGCCCGGGCGATGTCCGCGTCGATCGGAACGATGCCGCGGGCATCCAGCCACATCAGCACAGACGCCATGAGGGCGATCACTGCCATCGCGAACGCCACGCGCGCGAGCAGCGTGGCGTCCCACCCGGAGGTGGCCTCGGGCGTGAACGGTGGCGCGACGTCGGCCGTGTACCACGGCAGGAACACGCTGACCGCGAGGACTGCGGAGGCGACAGCGACCGTCGCGGGAACGGTCCCCCTGTTCGCGCGCGATGCCGGGCCCGGTCCCATGGGGTCATCCTATCCGCACGCTGGTACGCTCACCGCGACCGGCAAGGACCCTAGGAGGACGGGTGCCGACCTACATCCTGCTCAGCACGCTCAGCCCCCACGGCGCGGGGACCATCAAGGCCAATCCGCAGCGCGTGAAGGAAGTGAACCAGGAGATCGAGCAGATGGGCGCCAAGGTCGTCCAGCAGTGGGCGGTCCTGGGGCCGTATGACTTCGTCAACATCGTCGAGGCACCGGACGAGAAGGTGATCGCGCGCGTGTCGGTCGAGCTCGCGGCACGTGGCACCGCGCACTTCCAGACGTTGACCGCCATTCCGGTCGACGAGTTCCTCTCGCTCCTCAAGTAGCGCAGTGGCCGCTCGCCGGCGCGGCCTGATCATCGGCGTGGGGCTCGTCGGCCTCGCGGCGTCACCGCTTGCCGCGCCGCTGCGCGAGGCGGTGCGCGTGCGCATCGAGCGGGCCCGGCGCCGCTCCCCCGACCCGGTCGAGCCCTTCCTCGAGGCGCCGTGCTACGCGCGGCCGGTGCCCGACGCGGATCACGGCCGGGAGCCGTAGGCGATGGCGGGCGGCCCGTGGCACTGGGAGGTTCTGGTGCCCGCTCATCGCATCGTGTTCGGCCTGCTTGGCGATGAGGTGGTCGAGAGCCGGGCGGCCACGACGGAGGGCACCTTCGCCGCATACCGGCGCCTGGAGGGCGCTGTCCCCGGGATGGTCGCCTGGCCCAACACCCTGCTGCTCACGGGGCCCGAGCCCGTGGTGATCGACCCGGGCTACCAGACGCAGGGCGACATGCTCGACGGCGTCCTGCGGGCCCGTGGCATCGACCCCGCGCAGGTGCGCACGGTCGTGATGACCCACCTGCACTCCGATCACCTGAGCGCCCTTCCGCAGCTGCCGGGGGTCAGCGAGGTGTGGGTGCATCGGGATGAGATGGACACCCCGTGGGCACGGCGCCAGCGCGGCATCCTCGATGAGGTTCCGGTGGTGGTGATGGAGGGCGCCCAGGGCGCGATCCGCGATGGGCTCACGTGGTTCCACACCCCGGGCCACGCGCCGGGGCACGTCGCGGTCGTGGCCGAGTGCGACGACGCCCGCGTGATCGCCGCCGGGGACACCCTGGGGCCTGATCCGGCGTGGTTCCGCGACATGGCGGCCCCCGAGGGGCTCGAGAACCGGGACGAGCACGAGGCTGCCTGGCGCATGATCCGCGAGCGCGCGCCGGCCATCGTGGTGCCCGGGCACTACGCGCCCTTTCCGATCTCCCGGTCGTAGGGCAGGAAGGGACGTCGGTAGGGGACGTCGAAAGGCCCCCCGTCAGAACCCGTCCGAGGAGCACCGGTGGACCTGCAGGGGATCTCGCGCGAGCAGAAGGAGCTGGGGGCAGCGGTCTGCATGCTGCTGTTCATCATCTCGCTGTTCCTCAAGTGGCAGACATTCGGGCCGATCTCCGGATCCGGCGCCGATCTCGGCTCATGGTGGCTGGTGCTGATCATCGCGCTCGTCGCCGGCGCCATCGTGGCGGCCGACAGCCTCAACATGGAGATCCCGCTGCGTCGCATGAACCCGACATCGCTGGCCACCTACCTGATGTCGCTGCTGGTCTTCTATTCGCTCGTGTTCATCTTCGCGATCGACGGGCTGTCGTACGGCGTGTGGCTCGCGCTCATCTTCTCGGTGATCGGGCTCGCGCTCACGTACTCGGTCTACCGGCAGGACACCCGGTAACACCGCCCATGACGCGCCGAGGGCGCGCGTAGACTCGTCGCGTGCCCCGCTTCGGAGCCCTTGAGCGCGTGGAGATCCTGGCGGCCGTCCTCGGCGGCCTCTGGTGCGGCGCGCTCTACCTCCCGTGGTTCGCGATGGGAAGCACCGTGGGCGATGTCACCGGCGCCGACATGATCGATTCGTCATGGCTTCCCCTGGTGATCGTGGCCGTGGCGTCGGGCCTCCTCCTCCTCGATGCCATCTCCATCGATGGGCTCCGGTCGCTGCCGGTGCCCGCCTTCAGCACCTTCCTGATGCCTGTCGGGCTGTTCTACACGGCGCTCTTCATCCTGGCGGGCGAGGACTTCATGTACGGGGCCTGGGTGGCCCTCGGCCTGTCGGCTGCCGCGGTGGTGTTCTCCGCGATGGCCTGGGTCATCGACCGGCGCGGCTAGAAAGGACGCCAGTGAACTACCTCAAGTCACTCGATCGCCGGGAGCGGCTCCTCGCCGTGGCGATCCTGAACGGCGTCTTCATCATCAGCCTCTTCTTCGAGTGGGGCGCGGGCGGAGTGCGCGCGTGGGACGCCGACTCGGTGTGGCTGGCCTTCCTGGCGGCGCTGTTCGCCGGGCTGATCTCGCTCGCGGACGCCTTCGACTACGAGGTTCCGAGGCTCCCGGGCACCGGGGTGGCCGCATACCTCACGTCGGTCACCCTCCTGTACACGGTCATCGCCCTGATGGACATTCGTGACCAGTCATGGGGCATCATCGTGTCGCTCATCGTCTCGATCGTCTCCACGTTCATCGCATGGGGCACGTGGAGAGCGGATCGGACCTGATCCGGGGAGTGGATCATGGGGATAACCGACAAGGCCAAGGACCTCGCCAGCAAGACCGCTGACGCTGCCCAGAAGGGTGCGAAGGATGCGCGCGACAAGGGCGAGAAGCTCATGCTGCAGCGCAAGCTCAACGCGTCGGCCGAGGAGCTCGGCCACGTGGTGTACCGCCAGCGGGAGGGCATGACCGGCCTCGATGACGAGGTGGATCGCCTCGTGGCCGAGATGAAGGCCCTTCAGGCGGAGATCGACGCGATCGTCGCATAGGTTGACCAGAACGCCCGTCATGCCCCCGCCCCCGCGCGGGGGGTGCTGAGCCATGCCCGATATCACCGCACCCCTCGTCAACTTCGCCACCGACGTCGTCGGCTCGTACGGCGTCTGGGCGGTCTTCCTGCTCATGATTCTCGAGAGCGCCTGCATCCCGGTGCCGAGCGAGGCCATCATGGTGTTCGGCGGGTTCCTCGCGGGCCAGGGGAAGGTCGGCTTCTGGGCCGTCGTCGTCGCCGGCGTGGCGGGCAACCTGGTTGGCTCGTGGATCGCATACTGGGTGGGCGCCACAAAGGGCCGGGAGTGGGCACTCAAGTGGCACTGGCTGCACATCACGCCCGCACGGCTTGACGCGGCCGATAAATGGTTCGTGAGATACGGCGACTGGGCGGTGCTCATATCGCGCTGCCTTCCCATCATCCGCACCTTCATCTCCCTTCCGGCGGGCGTCGCGCGCATGCCGTTCTGGCGCTTCTCGGTGCTCACCCTGATCGGGTGCATCCCGTGGTGCCTGCTGCTCGCCTACGCCGGTCTCGCGGTGGGCGATAACTGGGAGACGCTGCAAAAGCAGCTCCACTGGTTCGACTACGCCGTGGCCGCGGCGATCCTCGTGGCGCTTGTGTGGCTGTTCGTCCGCTACCGCCGCAGGCGAGCAGCGGCGTGACCGCCGCCGCCTGGGCGATCGCCGCCATCGCCGTGGTGGTGGCGATCGGCGCGCTCCTCGCCGCGCGCCGCTCCCGACGGGATGCGCCCGCGGTGGAGCAGTCACAGGCACCGACCGTCGCGGATGGCGCGGATCGGATCGACGCCGCCTTCGAGGCACTTCCCATCACCGCCGTGCTCATCGGTCCTGATGGCGTGGTGCAGAGGATCAACCCCGCGGCCCTCGAGGCCTTCCCGTTCCTGCGCACCGGGGTCGGCGTGCTCGAGGCCTTCGGCGACCACATGCTGGCGGCCCGGGTGCGTGACGCGCTCGCCAGCGGGCGCGATGACGAGTTCGAGCTCAGGCTCTTCGTCGACGGCCGGCGCACGTTCCGCGCCCAGGTGGTGCCGTTTGCGGCGCACGGCCAGCCGGGCGCGGTGCTCACGCTCCAGGACGCGACCCAGGCCGTCGCGTACCAGGACCTGCGGTCCCAGTTCGTCGCCAATGTGTCGCATGAGCTCCGCACGCCACTCACGGGGCTGCGCGGGATGCTCGAGGCGCTGGAGGATCCGGATATGCCCCCGGACATGCGTGCGGACTTCGTCCACCGGTCGCGCCTCGAGACCGAGCGCCTCGGGGCGCTCGTGGAGGACATCCTCTTCCTGTCCGAGCTGGAGGCGGCGCAGGGCGTCGCAAGCGGTGAGCGCACTGACATGGGGGCGGTGGCCCGGGACGTCGCGCGGGAGCTGCAGGGCGAGGCGGGGGAGCAGGGGGTGATGCTCGTCGTGGAGGGGGCCGACGGCCTGTTCAGCGCGCTCACGGAGCGCATGGCGCACACGGTGGTGCGCAACCTCGCCGAAAACGCCGTGCGCTACGCAGGGACAGGCTCCACCGCTGCCATCCGCGTCGCGCGTGACGGCGACATGGTGGTGCTGGAGGTGCAGGATGACGGGCTGGGCATTCCCGAGAAGGACGTCCCCCATGTCTTCGAGCGCTTCTACCGGGCCGATCCGTCGCGCTCGCGCCAGTTGGGCGGCACCGGCCTCGGCCTCTCGATCGTCAAGCACATCACGGAGCGCATCGGCGGCGAGGCGGCCATCACATCCCGGGAGGGCTTCGGCACGATCGTCACCGTGCGCATGCCACTCGCCGACGCTCCGGTGACCGACGTCCCCGGAGCGCCCGGACGCGGCTCCGGCACCCGGCTGCGTTGGTAACGTCGCGCGCCGTGGCAATACCTCTCATGGACATACGGGCGCAGTACGGGCCCCTGCGCGGGGAGCTCGACGCGGCCCTCGCGGAGATCCTCGACACGGGCACCTTCATCCTCGGGCCGCGCGTGCGCGCGATTGAGGAGGCTGTCTCGAAACGCCTTGAGAACAGGCCCTGCGTGGGCGTGGCCAACGGCACCGATGCCCTTGTCATCGCGCTGCAGGCGCTCGGGGTGGGGCCCGGTGATGAGGTCATCACCACGCCGTACACCTTCTACGCCACGGCCGAGGCGATCGCACGCCACGGCGCCACTCCGGTGTTCGTGGACGTCGAGCCGGTGGGCGCGTGCCTCGACCCGGCCCTCATCGAGGAGAAGGTCACCGAGAAGACCAAGGCGATCATCCCGGTGCACATCTTCGGTCACGCGGCGCCCATGACATCCACGCTCACCACGGCGGCCGAGAACGGCCTGTCGGTCATCGAGGACGCCGCCCAGGCATTCGGCTCGGCCGATGGCGAGTGGCCGGTGGGCACCATGGGTGACATCGCCACCATCTCGTTCTTCCCCACCAAGAACTTCCCCGGAATCGGGGACGGCGGCATGGTCGTGTGCAGCGATCCCGACCTCGGCGCCACCGTGAAGCGCCTGCGGTTTCATGGCTCGGAGGACAAGGTCATCTTCACCGAGGTGGGCTACAACTCGCGCCTCGACGAGATCCAGGCCGCGGCCGTGAACATCTTCCTGCCGCACGTCGACGACTGGAACGACCGTCGCCGGCAGGTGGCCGAGTGGTACCGCGAGGCGGGCCTCGGCCAGTACGTGACGCTCCCGGGCGAGCGCGACGGCGTGCGCCACATCTACCACCTGTACGTGGTGCGCCACCTGGAGCGCGACCGCCTGCGCGAGCTGCTGAACGAGGAGGGCGTGGGCGCAGTCACCTACTACGGCACGCCCATGCACCTGCAGCCGGTGTTCGCCGGGCTGGGCTATTCGACGGGCGACCTTCCCGTGGCCGAGGAATGGGCCGACACCGGGCTGGCGCTGCCGATGCATCCGAATCTCACGCGCGAGCAGGTGGACGAGGTGGTCGCGGCCGTCGGCCGGGCCGTCGAGCGCATCTAGGACGACCGGGGGAGGCCCATGCGGGTCTGGGTCGACTGCACCAACTCACCGCACGTTCTGATCTTCCGGCCGCTGATCCGGCGGATGGAGGAGCGTGGGCACGAGGTGGTCGTGACCTCGCGCGACTTCGCGCAGACCATCGGGCTGCTCGACAGATACGGAATTCCTCACCGCACCATGGGGGCCCACGGCGGCGGGGGCCTGGCCGGCAAGGCCCGGGCCATGACGTCGCGCTCGGCGCAGCTGGCGCGGATGGTGCGCGCCGGGCGCTTCGATGTTGCCGTGGCCCATGGCAGCACCGACCAGCCCCTGGTGGCGCGGCTCGCGGGCATACCCCAGGTGACGATGTTCGACTACGAGCACGCCGCGGCCATGCACCACTCCAACGGCCGGCTGGCGTCCCGGGTCCTCGTGCCGGACGCGATCCCGGAGGCGGCGCTGGCCCGGTATGGCATCCGGCCTCCCAAGCTCATCCGCTACCCCGGGCTCAAGGAGGAGTACTACCTCGCCGACTACCCGCCCGACCCCGCGGCCGTGGTGGAGGAGCTCGGCCTCGATGAGGAGAAGGTGATCGTGGTCCTCCGGCCACCGCCGGAGGTGACGCTCTACCACCGTGGCGCGTCCACCGACGTGTTCGCGCGCGTGGTGGACATGCTCGAGTCGCAGGCTGACCGCGTGCAGGTGGTCGCGCTCCCGCGCATTCAGGAGCAGCGCGAGGCGCTGAGGGGCCGCGGGATCATCGTGCCGGAGCAGGCCGTGGACGGCCCCGGCCTCATCGCCGCATCCGACCTGGTCATCAGCGCAGGCGGGACGATGAATCGCGAGGCCGTGGCCCTGGGCGTGCCGGCCTACAGCCCCTTCGCCGGGCGGATGGGCGCCGTTGATGCGCATCTGATCGCGGAGGGGCGCCTGCACCGCCTGGAGGACCCCGGCACCGTGGCGCTGGTGAAGAGGGAGAGTGAATCCGCCCCTCCCATGCGGGATCCGGAGATCCTCGTGGATCTCATCCTCGGAGCCGCTGCAACGGGCCGTACGGGGATCCGGCGTGGGTCCAATAGAGTGGGCGACGGATGAGCATGCGCATCGGCAGCCTCGCCCTGCGGGGATACCTGCATCGCCTCGGCCAGGTCTCGGTGGACCTCGTCCTGATCGCGCTCGCCTGGTGGCTGGCCTTCGTCGTCCGCTTCGACGGCGACCCCCCGGGACGCTACGACCGGCTGTTCCTCATCACGGTCGGCGTCGTGGTGGGCATCAAGATCCTGACGTTCATCGCGTTCCGGCTGTACACGCGCTGGTGGCGCTTCACCGGCATCCAGGACCTGGAGCAGATCCTGCTCGCCTGCCTGGTGGCCAGTGGCCTCGTGACCCTGGCGCTCACGCTCTGGCGCCCGGAGGGATACGAGGCCGTGCCCCGCGGCGTGTTCGCCCTCGACTTCCTGTTCACCGTCGTGCTCATCGGCGGGGTGCGCTTCGTGGTGCGCTCGGTGATGGAGCGCGCGTCGCGGGGGTCGTCCGTGGGCTCGGGTCGCCCGGTGATCGTGTGCGGGGCGGGCAACGCGGCCAACTCGCTCCTGCGCGACATGCGCGCCAACGCATCGCTGGCGTATACGCCTGTCGGCCTCATTGATGATGATCCGCGCAAGAAGGGCCTGCGCGTGGGCGGGGTGAGGGTGCTCGGCACCCGCGACGACCTCGGGCGGGTGCTGCGCGAGACGCGCGCCCGCGAGGTGATCATCGCCATGCCGTCCGCACCGGGCGCAGTCCGCAAGGACATCGTCGAACGCTGCCGCGAGGCAGGCGTGCGGGTGACGACGCTCCCGGGGCTTCCCGAGCTGATGAACGGCGAGGTCTCCGTGCAGAAGCTGCGCGAGGTCCAGGTGGAGGACGTCCTGGGCCGTGCGCCCGTGGAGATCGACATGGCCCGTGTCGCCCGTTACCTCAACGGCAGGCGCGTGCTGGTGACCGGCGCGGGTGGGTCGATCGGCTCGGAGCTCTGCCGGCAGGTGGCGGCGGTGGGCCCGAGCAGCCTTGTGATCGTCGACCACGCAGAGAACAACCTGTTCGAGATCGACCTCGAGTTGCGCGACCGTGGCCATGCCCCCGTCCCGGTCGTCGCCGACTGCCGCGACGCCGCACTGATGGAGGGCGTGTTCTCCACCCATCGCCCGGAGATCGTCTTCCACGCCGCGGCGTACAAGCACGTCCCGATGATGGAGATCAACCCCATTCAGGCGATCGCGAACAACGCGCTGGCCACGGCGACCCTGGCCGACCAGGCGGTGCGCCATGGGGTGGAGAGGTTCTGCCTCATCTCCACGGACAAGGCCGTCGAGCCCAAGACCGTCATGGGTGGCACCAAGGCGCTGGCTGAGCGCGTGGTCGAGATGCACGGCCGCGACGGTGGCACGCGCTTCGCCGCCGTGCGCTTCGGGAATGTGCTCGGTTCGTCGGGGTCGGTTCTGCCCATCTTCCGCCGGCAGATCGCCGCGGGCGGGCCGGTCACGGTCACCCACCCTGACATGACCCGCTACTTCATGACGATCCCGGAGGCGGTGCAGTTGGTGATCGAGGCAACGGGCATCGCCGAGGGCGGCGACGTGTTCGTGCTGGACATGGGCGAACCGGTCCGCATCATGGACCTCGCGCACAACATGATCCGGCTGTCGGGCATGGAGCCGGGCCGCGACATCCAGGTGGAGGTCACCGGCGTCCGGCCCGGTGAGAAGCTGCATGAGGAGCTCTTCAACCTCGACGAGGACGTGCACCCCACGCGCTATGGGGGCATCCTGCGTGCGACGCGCGGTGCGCTCGATCCCGCCGTGCTGGCCGACCGCATCGAGCGCCTCCGCGAGGTCGTGGCAACGGGCGATCCTCACCGGGCGTCCGCGGCCCTGTGGGCGAGCCTGCGCGCCGGGAGGGAGCCGGTCGCGCCCGGCGAACCTCAGGACGTGCACGCACGCGACGAGGGGGATGCATCATGAGCACCGCAGCCGTAACGACGCTGACTGGCCCGGACATCCTTCCCGCGGGGTGCGTGCACGTGCGCCCTGGGGGCGTGCTCTCCCGCGTGCGTCGCACCTGCACCACGCATGCGTGCGATGCCCATTGCGTCGGCCGTCGCTCTGACGGTGACGGGCTCGTGTACTGGTGCGCCGACGGGCGGCACCACATCACCTCCGACAGGCGCTAGTCAGCCGCTGCGCATGTACGGCCGGAGGGGGGTGACTTCGCCCTTCTCCCTTCTGAACGGTCGTACGGGCGAAGTCACCCCCCTCCGGCCTGCGCCGTGCGCGGCGGCGGGGCCAACCCTGCCGCCCGTCCCGCGGCACCGGGGCGTCACCCACTTCCGATCGTCGCGATAAGATGCGCTTATGGATTTGCGGCAGCTGCTGACCCTCCGCACCGTGGTGGACAAGGGCTCCTTCTCGCATGCGGCGGAGGAGCTCGGCATCTCGCAGCCCGCGGTCTCCTTCCAGATCCGGGCGCTCGAGGACCGCATCGGCGAGCGGCTGCTCGACCGCAGCGGTCGGCGCGTCACCCTCACCGACGCCGGCCAGGTGGTCGACGCGCATGCCAGGCGACTGCTGGTGATGGAGCAGGACATGCTGCGCGAGGTGGCGGGGCTCGCCGAGCACCTGTCGGGCCCGCTCGTGCTGGGGTCCTCCACCGGCCCCGGCGAATTGCTCCTGCCGCACCTGCTGGGAGGGTTCAAGCGCGAGAACCCCGAGGTGGAGGTATCGCTGGTGGTGCAGGACACCCAGTCCGTGTGCGACCGCGTGCTCGATGACGAGATCGAGCTCGGGGTGGTGGGGGCGGCCCGTCCGCACAGGGGACTGGTATTCGAGCCGTTCGTGCGCGACGAGCTCATCGTGATCTGCCCGCCGGACCATCCGCTGGCCCGCCGCAAGCGCATCACGCTCACCGATCTCGCGGCGCAGCAGCTCATCCTCCAGCAGCGTGGCTCCGGCGTTCGCGCGGTCCTCGAAGCGGCGCTGCGTGCGGCCGGCATGCGCATGCGCGACCTCGACGTCGTCCTTGAGCTGGGCCTGCAGCAGTCCGTGCGCGTCGCGGTGCTCGATGGCCTCGGTGTGACGGTGATCTCCCGTCTCGCCGTCGAGCGTGACCTCGACGAGGGGCGTCTCGCGGCGGTGGCGGTCGAGGGCGCCGTGCTGGCCCGCGACTTCTCGCTGGTGCGCCATGCGGGACGCACGCCCACGCGGGTGAGCGAGGGCTTCCTGTCCTACGCGCGGGCCCACCTCGGCGACCTCGTCCCACCCGCCGCGGACGCCGCCGGGCGCGGGGAGTCGTGACCACCGACGCCGCGCGCTGCGACGTGCTGGTGGTGGGGTCGGGCGGAGCCGGGATGAGCGCGGCCATCGCGGCGCGCGACGTGGGTGCGTCCGTGATCGTCGTGACCAAGTCCGCGCTCGGCGCATCGAACACCGGGCGCGCACAGGGCGGAATCCAGGCGGCCCTCGGGGCCGACGACAGCACGGAGGATCACTTCGCCGACACGCTCGCGGCGGGCCACGACGACGGCGACCCCGCGCTGGTGCGCACCCTGGTCGAAGGCGGTCCGGATGCCATTGACTGGCTTGCGTCGATCGGAGTGCCCTTCACGCGTGATGACGGCGACCTGCGGATCATCCGGTGTGGCGGCGCCCGGCGGCCGCGCCTGCTCCAGGCCGGCGAGCGCACCGGCGCCGAGATGGTCCAGGCGATGCGGGCTGCCGTGCGTGGGAGCGGAGCCGTGGTGCGTGAGTCAACGGCGCTCGAGGACCTCCAGCCCATGGACGGCGGGTGGTGTGCCGTCACCCGCGGCAAGGATGGTGCGGCGGCGGAGATCCATGCCCGCACCGTCGTGCTTGCCGCTGGCGGTGGCCTGGGCGGCGAGGCCGCGCGCATCGGGGCGAAGAGCACGAACCATCCCGATGCCACGCCTGAGGTCCTGGAACTGGCGCTGGCCCTCGGAGCCGAGGGGCGTGACCTCGACTCCTGGCAGCGCCACCCGACCGGGGCGATCTGGCCCCCGGGCCTCGCGGGCTACGCGCTGCCCGAGACCACGCGCTCCTATGGCGCGACGCTCCATGACGTGTCGGGCGAGAGGTTCGTGGATGAGCTGGCCCCGCGTGATGTCGTTGCGGATGCGATCATCCGTATCGTGGACGACGGGAGGGGTGCCGCCGCGCCAGATGGCACGATGGGTGCCTGGCTCGACACGACGGCCATCGACCGGGACAACGGCCCGGGCTTCACGGCCGACAGGCTGGCCTATGTGCACAACCGCTACCTCAAGCAGGGAGTGGACATCACCAAGGAGCGCGTTCTGGTGTACCCGGTACTGCATTACCGCAACGGCGGCCTCATCATCGACGTGAGCGGCCACACCACGCTCGAGGGCCTGTACGCCGCGGGCGAGATCACAGGCGGGGTGCACGGCACGAACCGCCTCATGGGCAACTCGCTGCTCGACACCGTGGTGTTCGGCCGCATCGCAGGGACTGCTGCGGCACGGGAGGCGCTCGCGTGAGCCCGGCCGCCGACTTCCTGAACCTCCCGGAGCGCCCGGCGAAGCCCCGGCAGTCCGGCCTCACGCATGTGATCGACAAGGGCCTGTCGCTCCGACAGGTGGAGGACATGTTCTCCACCAGCGGGGAGTTCATCGACATCGTCAAGCTCGGCTGGGGCACCGCGTACGTCACCGGTGGCCTCGAGGAGAAGGTGCGGCTGTATGAGTCGCTGGGCGTGGCCGCAGTTCTCGGCGGCACGTTCTGGGAGGCCTGCCTCGTGCAGGGAAAGCTCGCGGAGTGGAAGGGCTTCATCAGCGGCCTCGGTCTTCGGTACGTCGAGGTATCCGACGGCACCGTCGAGCTGCCGCACGCGCAGAAGCTCGAATACATCGCGGAGTACGCCGAGGACTTCACCGTGCTCTCCGAGGTCGGCTCGAAGGACGCCGATGTCGTCATGGCTCCCTACCGCTGGGTGGAGATGATCGGCGCAGAGCTCGAGGCGGGTGCGTGGAAGGTGATCACCGAGGCGCGCGAGAGCGGCACGGCCGGCGTATTCCGTGGCGACGGCGAGGTGCGAACGGGGCTGATCGACGAGATCGCCCACGCGGTGGATGTCAACCGGCTGCTGTTCGAGGCGCCGCAGAAGTCGCAGCAGGTGTGGTTCGTGCGCACGTTCGGATCCAACGTGAACCTCGGGAACATCCCGCCGGAGGAAGTCATCCCTCTTGAGACACTGCGCCTGGGCCTGCGGGGCGACACCCTGCTCAGCGTGACCTCCGATGGCCCCGCGGACCGCGAGGGCATCTAGCCTCCACGGCATGCGCAGCACTGCCCCGATGATCGCCGCGGCCGCGGTGGCCGCCGCGAGCGTGGTCCTCAGTAGTGCGGGCCCGGCGGATGCGCGCCCGATGGGCCACGTCTTCGACTGGAGCCACGAGCTCAACCTCGAGGAGCATCCGCGATGGAGACCCACCGGTCCCCTGCCGATCTCCGCGGCCCGGTGGCAGACGATCGCCAACGCGACGATGCGCACGGCGGGCAGCAACAACCTCTGGTTCAGCGGGTTCAATGCGCTCCCGTTTGACATTCCCCTCCACCCGCGCGAGCCCAAGGCCTGGCGGAGGCCGTCGGTCCTTATGCGCCAGTACCGCGCGACCGGCCTGTCGTGGGATGTCAACGCCGAGGCCCGGGTGGCGAAGGAGAGCCTCTGCATCTTCGCCCGCAGGCCGAAGACGTGCCGGCCCACGGGAACGGTGTTCCAGCCCGAGGTGCAGGCGCCCACGCGGCGCATGTCGCTGCTCGATCCCGCCTTCCGTCGCAAGGCCCTGGCGGAGATCCGCCGCATCGTCCCGACCGTGCGCGGCGCGCCGTATGTGTTCTCGTACACCGGGTCGGACGAGCCCATCGTCGTGCTCCCGACCGGCAAAGCCACCCGCAGCCCGTTCTGGCGCCGGCAGTCGGCCCAGATCCGACGCGACTACGGCTGGGCGCCTCCGGTCAACGGCGCACGGCGCTCAACCTCTCCGATCGCGGGGCTGCGGTGGCTCGCCTACTCGCGGTGGGCCGGCACGAAGTTCTTCGCCATGAAGGCCGAGCAGGCCGCGCTCATCAGGCGCCTTGATCCCGGCAAGCCCATCAGCCCGAACAACTACTACTTCATCGAGGGCTTCATGCCCTGGGACTACACGAAGCTGGGTGAGTTCGCGGATATCGCTGAGGCAGACCCCTTCGTGTCGTACGCCGAGAAGAGCAACCCCGGGCGCGGGCGCTACAACCCGGGCTTCGGCGCCAAGTTCATGTCGGACCTCACCGGGCGCGACGCCCGGATCATCGTCCAGGCCTTCCGATACGCGGGCTACATGCCCGATAGCGCCGATCTGGAGACCTGGACGAGCCAGGCCCTCCGCGCCGGCGCCACGCACATCAGCTTCTTCGCGATGGGAAATCCGCGCTTCACGAATCGGCCGCTCTATGACGGCATGCTCTCGCTCGCCTCGCGCCTCAAGGGGCTGGAACTGCCCGAGAAGCCCGTGGACCCGTCCACCGTCGTCGTGTACTCGCTGATGAGCGAGGGGCAGGGGCAGCCGGATCGGACCGGTGATGCCCGGTACCGCACGTCGGGCAACGCGCTCTACACCACGTACTCGCTCCTCGGCGAGCTCAACGGCGCGCCATTCGTGTTCGACACCGATGAGCGCCTGGCCGCTGAGCCCGAGCGCCTTGCGCGTGCGAAGGTGATCTGGCTACCGCGCGGTGACACCCTCTCGCGCCCATTCGCCGAGGCGCTGCGGGCGTGGGTGCAGGCCGGCGGGTTCCTCGTGGTCACCGACCCCACGGCCTTCGCACGGACCCCTGCCAACCAGAGCCTCGCGGACATCGGCGCCTCGCTCATGGGCGGGCGACTCGACCGACGGGCGGGCAGCGTGCTGTTCGTGCCCAAGGGTTCGCTGGGCGAGGCCACCCCACCCGACCTGTTCACGCTTCCGGTGGATGATCGGCGCAGCTGGACATTCGCGGACGTGCCGGCCGATGGGACGGTGGTCGCGACCCACCTCGACCAGCGCCCGGCCGCCGTGGTGAGGGCGGTCGGCGCCGGCAAGGTCCTGTCGTTCGCCGCCGACCCGATGACCCCGGGATCGCTCGTGGAGCCCATGGACCTCGTGTCATTCACGGGGATGGTCCAGCGGATGGCGGGCGGCACGACCGGCGACCCGCGCTGGACGTGGCGGATCCCCGGCACCCCGGACCGGGACCCCTGGGAAGGCGCGTACCGCCCGTAGGGTGATCGGATGGCGGTATTCGTCTGCCCACGATGCGCCCACAGGGTGACCGGCGCCGAGCGGACGCAGGGTCATCAGCCCCGGGGCTGCCCCGCGTGCGGCTTCGGCTTCGTCTTCGAGATGATGGACGACTACTACGCGGGGCCGCTCACCGCGCTGATCTGCTGCGACCAGGAGAGGCGGGTGCTCGTGGCAGGACACGCCGCGGTGCCCGTGACCGGCTGGCCGGAGGGAGAGTTGATCGGGCAGGAGGTCTCTGCAGCCCTTGCGCTCGAGTTCCCGGATGCCACGGACGACCCCATCGCGCGCAGCCTTGAATGGGGGGTGCGCGTCCTGCAGCAGCCGTGCACCTTCCGGCCGCACGGCCTCGATGCGCCTCGCAACGCGGTCGCCGATATCTTCCCCGCGTATGACGACGACGGCGGGCTGCTGGTCGCCCTCACGCCGGTGACGAAGGGATAGGCATGGAGACGCGTCGCCTCGGGAACTCAGACCTCGATCTCACGGTGATCGGCCTGGGCACATGGCAGTTCGGCGGTCGCTGGGGCGGCGCAGAGGACGCCGACAGCGAGGCCGCCTGCCATGCGGCGCTCGATGCCGGCATCAACTGGATCGACACCGCCGACATCTACGGCCAGGGCCGTGCCGAGCAGGTGGTGGGCAAGGTCCTGCGCGATCGCGGGGATGAGGTGATCGTCGCCACCAAGGGCGGCGTCGCCTGGGAGGTGACGGCCGACGGCTTGCGCATCTGGCGCGAGGCATCGGGCGCGTATCTGAGGATGGCACTCGAGCGCTCGCTCACGGCGCTCGGGCTGGAGTCCGTGGACCTGTACCAGGTGCACTGGCCGGTGGGCGATGTCCTGCCGGATGACACCTTCGCCGAGCTGATCGCGATGCGTGACGAGGGGAAGATCCGCTGGATCGGCGTGTCGAACTACCACCTTGCCGATCTCGAGGCCGCGGCGGCGGCGGGGCCTTTGGTATCCCTCCAGGTCGGCTACCACGTGATGCGCCGCCAGCAGGAGGACGCCGAGTTCGCGTGGTGCGGGGAGCATGGAGTGGGCGTCCTCGCCTATGGCCCGCTCGCCCACGGCCTGCTCACGGGACGCATGGACGAGGGGACCACCTTCCCCGCGAACGACTGGCGGGCGCAGAGCGAGTTCTTCGCCGATGAGCACTTCGCCGACCGCGTGGCAGTGGTGCGCCGGATGGAGGAAATCGCCGCCGAGTCCGGTCGCCCCGGCGGCGTGGCCGAGCTGGCGGTCGCGTGGGTGCTCAGGCGCCCCGAGGTCACCTCGGCCATCGTCGGCGCCCATGATGCCGCCCAGGCCCGCGGCGCGGCCGCGCTGGCCGGTGCCCCGCTCTCCGCGGATGAAGAGGCAGCGATCGACGCGGTTCTCTCGGAGTACCCGGCCGCCTCCCGTGAGTACGGACACGGCGAGCCGCCGCCCCGCAGTTAGGCCTGCAGGATCTCCCAGGTGCCGTTGAGCGACGCCTGGAGGTACGGATGGTTGAGCCCGTAGAAGAAGGCCAGCAGCACCCCAAGCGCCACGGAGGTGTGGTCGCCCGGCTGCCCGTCGAGTGCCATCTCGCGCAGCTCGCTCACCCGTCGGGCGGTGGTCACCCATGTCCATATGGCAGGGACGATGAGGAGCGCCCCGGGGAACAACGCGAGCACGCTGAGCCCGGGAGAGTTACCGAAGGGCCTGCCGAGAGCATCGGACATGTCCCGCGCCTCGCGGTTCATGTAGTACCAGTGGAACAGGCCGTAGATCCCGAACGTCACGACGAGCAGCAGCCACGTGACGAACACGCCACGTCGCTTCACCGCCACCCCGCGCACCGTGAGCATCTCCGCTGCCATCGGCTCCTCCTCCGTTCACCGGGTCTCGCGACCACGCTACCGGGCATGATCATCTCATGCGCGTCGCCGTCACCGGTGCCACCGGCCTGATCGGCCGTCACCTCACCCGCGTTCTGCTCGACCGCGGTGACGAGGTCGTGCCGCTCTCACGGGCGAATGGTGCGGTGCATGGAGTGCCGACCCTCGCGTGGGACCCGGTGTTCGACGACTTCCCGGTTGCCGCCATGGACGGGACGGACGCCGTCGTCAACCTTGCCGGCGCATCCGTGGCCGAGGGGCGCTGGAACCGGGAGCACAAGAAGCTCATCCGTGACAGCCGGGTCATCACGACGACGCGGATCGCCGACGCCCTCGGGGCAGGCGGCGGCCCCGCCGTGCTCGTGAGCGGCAGCGCTACGGGGTACTACGGGAACCGGGGTGATGAGGTCCTGCCCGAGTCCGCCGGCCCGGGCAGGGGGTTCCTCTCAGAGGTCGCGGTCGCGTGGGAGGCCGCGGCGATGGCTGCCGCGCGCGGCGGGGTGCGGGTGGCCATCTCGCGCACGGGGATGGTCTTCGCCGAGGACGGGGGCGTCATCCCGCGCCTTGCGAAGTTGGCCCGGGCCGGCATGGCCGGCCCCATTGCTGGCGGGCGCCAGTGGGTCCCGTGGGTGGACGTCGCGGATGTGGTGGGGATGATCATCAGGGCGATCGACGACGGGGAGTGGGAGGGGCCCTTCAACAACGTGGCCCCCGAGCCGCTCCGCCAGGCGGACGTCGCAAAGGCCTTCGGGCGCGCGGTCGGCCGTCCGGCCGTGGTGCCGACGCCCGCCCTCGCCGTGAAGGTGACGCTGGGTGACGCCGCCGTGCTGGTCACCGACAGCCACCGCACCGACCCCGCCGCCGCGCGCTCGCGCGATTACGGCTGGGAGTACGGCGACATCGACGCGTCGCTCGGTGCGCGCATTCCCTAGTCGGCCTCGATGCCGGACTCCTCCGGCATCAAGCGCGCGAGGTCTGCCTGCAGCACGAGCCAGGTCTCGCGGAGGTGGGTGGTGAGGACGTGGTATCTCCCGCCGGGCAGGCCGGAGACCACGCGGTAGAGCGCCTCGGGCCCGTTCTCCTCGGCCTCGAAGGCCATCGCGCGGTACTGCTCGATGAGGTCGGCGAGATCCCTGTGGTGCTCCTGCTGAACCTGCAGGAGCTGGTCGATGCGCGCCAGTACCTCGTCGGACATGTGACCACGATACGCCGCGAGGGGGTGGTACCGTCCCGGCGGCCCGGGGGATTAGCTCAGCTGGGAGAGCGCCTGCTTTGCAAGCAGGAGGTCACCGGTTCGATCCCGGTATCCTCCACTTCCGATTGAAAGGTCCGCATTTGCGGGCCTTTCTTCTTTGGCGGAAAGCATCGGACTGGTGGCCGCCACCACGGCGTCAGCACGCGCCTGTCGCACGAGTGCGTTGGGCAGGCAGTCGGGCGCGTCGCGACGCACGTGCGCGTGCACTTCAGGGGTCGCGGACGTGACGCCGTGGCCCGCCGCCCCGGCGGTACGCGTGCCGCGATGCGCAGGTTGATGTGGCGATGTCGACGGCCGCGCGGTGGACGTCATTCAGGGCGACGGCGTCCTAGCCTTCCGACGATGCGCATTCGGCTCATGGTTCTCGTAGCCCTCGCCGGGCTCGCAGCAGTAACGATGGCCGTGGCGCCTCCCGCCGCCAGGCTGACCGACTTCCACGAGTGTCCGATGGTGACGCCGCAGGTCCCTCCGATCCCCGGGGTCGGCTGCGCCGCAGGGATACATGCGTGGACCGGACTACCGTGCGCGGAGCCCGCGTCGGCAACAGTTCTCATCGGTCAGTTGCCCGCTGCGCGGATCGGGGGCCTGCTTGTGACGCTCGGACCGCCGGACCCGATCGTCAAGGGCAGCGCCGCGCCTCAGATCGGCGGGCTGCCCGCCACCGGAGTCGGGGCGGCGACGTCGGCCCCCATTGAGCCGTGCGTTGCCAATGTGCACATGTGGACGGGCGCGACCTGCCTGACCGCCCCGCCGGCTCTCATCGGCGGGTAGCACTCACCCACGCCTGCCGGCGGTGAGCACCGGAAGTCCACGGACGCGCTACCGCATTGCGGTGAGCGTGGTGCTCCTGACGGCCCCGGCGGAGGACCGGTGGATGACGCGCAGTTCCACCGCCGCGTGCTGTGCAACCAGGGCGGCAGTCGCGAGGCCGGCGCGCGTGCGGAGGCGTGGCGCCCGGACCACCGCGCTGGCGGGCCGACGCCATGTGGGGCTATCCTTCAGACGTTCGTTCATCGCTTCGGGGGTCGTCAGCGACGGCGGTACCGGAGATCACCCGTCGGGGTTTGCCTGATGACGAGCAGGGAACAGGTAGAGGATCACAGCCTCGCCGCCGTGGAGGAGGAGCGGGATCGGCTGGTCGCCGTCCTCACCGCCCAGGCGGAGCTCCAGGAGCTCTACATCCGGGCTGGGGCCGACCGCGCCTGGTGGGACGCGGCGCTTCGGACCGTCATCGGGCTCTCCGGGAGCAAGTTCGGATTCGTCGGGCGCATCGAGCACGACGACGATGGTTCCCCGTACCTGCACTCCCTGGCGATCACCGACATCGCCTGGAATGAATGGTCGCGGCAGGTCTTCGACCAGTTCGCCGTCGGTGGGCTCGAGTTCCGAAACCTCAAGTCCCTCTTCGGCGTGACCGTATCCACAGGCGAGTTGCTCCTGAGCGACGACCCTGCGACGGACCCCCGCCGGTGCGGGCTTCCTCCGGGGCACCCGCCGCTCGATGCGTACATGGGAATCCCGCTCCACGACGGGGATGAGCTGATCGGAATGGTTGGCGTGGCGAACAGACCGGGGGGCTACGAGCCCGGTATCGCCGCGGATCTTGCGCCCGTCCTGTCGGTGATCTCCACGATGGTTGCGCGTGATCGGGCCGAGCGCCGGGCTGAGGAGGCAGCGGCGACCGCCGCGCACCTGGAGGACACGCTCGAGTCAATGAACGAGCATGACCGCCGGCGCGCAGCCCTTGAAGCGGCCGTGGGCGCGATCCTCTCCGCCTCATCCGTGCGCGCGGCTGAGGCCGCGGCAGCAGAGGGCGTCGCCTCGGTTGCGACGGGCGCGGCAGGTGCGGTCCTCACGCCACTGCCGGATGAGCCCTCGGTTCTCGTGAACCAAACCGGGCCTGGTGCCGACATCAGCATCCATGACTGCAGGGCCATGGAGACAGGACGCGTGCACGTGACGATGCCCGGGCTCCGACTCGACGCGTGCCCGCATGCCGATCCCCTGGATGCCCTGACGGTCTGTTGTCCGATCGCCGACGAGACCCATGAGTTCGGACTACTCGTCATGGCGGTCCATGAGGCCGGGGTGGTCGACCTCGCCGCCCATGCACTGGAACTCACCGATGCGGCATCGTTGCTCGCGACCTCGCTCGCGCAGGTGGCGATCCGCGAGGCCATGACATCCCGTGCCCTGCGTGACCCCCTCACCGGCCTGATGAACCGGACCGCGCTCACGCAGGCCGTCGATCGCCGGCTGACCCGCATCGATCGGGATGCCCGTCCATTCGCCATCCTCATCCTGGACCTCGACGACTTCAAGGACGTCAACGACCAGTTGGGGCATGCGGTGGGCGACGAGGTGCTCGTCGCGACTGCGGATGCCCTGCAGAGGACACTCCGCGGGAACGATGAGATCGCGAGGCTTGGCGGGGACGAGTTCGTGGTCATCCTCGACTCCGGTGACCCCGCGGTGATAGCAGGTGCGGGGCAGCGCCTGATCGAGTCGCTGTCCGCCATCACTCCCGGAGCCGGCCCCGGCATCTCTGCGTCAGTCGGCGCAGTCCCGGTCGGCTGGGGGGACGTCACATGGCAGGAGGCGTACGAGTCTGCCGATGCGGCCCTCTACGAGGCGAAGGCCGCGGGCAAGGGCCAGACCGTGTGCGCCGCGCTCCTCGGCGAGGCGGAGCAGGCCTAGGCGCCCGGCGGGGCCGCGTGGGCTGTCACACGGGGACGGGCGGCGCGTCGGGCGTTCCCTCGGGCCGCTGCGATGTCATCAGCAGCCCGCAGACCACCGCGGCGGCGAGGAATATCCCGGCCGACCACCAGAAAGCGGTGATGTAGCCCTCCACCTGCGCTACGGCCTGGGCGCTCGGCGCGCGCGGCGTGCTGCTCGCCGCGATGCTGGCCGTGACCGCGCTCGCGAAGATCGTGCTCAGCAGCGCTGTGCCGATCGAGCCGCCGACCTGCTGGGTGGTGTTGACCATCGCCTATGCGACTCCGGCGTCATCGCTACGCACGCC
>JAPOLI010000023.1 GCA_029977205.1 bacterium | reverse complement strand
CTCTCGATGTCGCGCGCGTGGGTGGCGGCCGCGGGGTGGAGCCCCACGCCGTGGTGCGGGAGGCAGAGAGACCTCGCGCCGGATCGATGCCGTGTCCCCTGCCGCCGCGCCTCGCGCCTCGCGCCCTCGCGTGCGGCGCGGTGCGACACCGAGAACTTGCCGAAGCCGGAGAACTGCACCTCGTCTCCGGCCTTGAGGGCGAGCTCGAGCTCGTCCAGGACGGCCTGCACTGCACGGGTCGCCTGGTCGTTGGTGAGGTCGGCTGCACGCGCGACGCGCTTGACGAAGTCGGCCTTGGTCATGGATCTCCTCGCTTCGGTGACCTCCGAACGGAGGCTGCAGCGATCGCTGCGAAGTGCTCGGGACGCTACCAACGCATCCGGACGGATGCGGTTCCAGAGTGCCGGAAAACCCCTTTCCGAAGGGGTTTTTGCATGAAACGCGGTGAGTCGAAGCCCGGGATCGACGTGGTCTTCGCGGGCCCCGGTCTCGCCGGGGTCAGGGTGGGTGCCGGGGCGGGGAGCGGCCGTCCACCGGAGGCCGACCGGCTCGACCTGGCGCTGGGCCTCCTCGCCTGGGGCGTGCACCGCACGCACGAGGACGAGGTGCGGATGGTGGCCGATCGGATGCGCGAGTTGGCCACGGCGGTGGCGGCCAGCGACGATGGCCGCGTGCCGGAGGGCACCGTGCGGGTGGCCACCCGCACCCAGGGGCTCGTGCCGGTGGAGTTGACCACGTGGGTGGACGACCCGGGCCTCACGCATGTGCGCGCCGAGATCTCGCATTCGGCCGTGGGGCCGGTTCCCCTCATCAAGGGCTCCCCCGCGTCGGGGATGCTCGTGCTCGCGGGCCTCTGCGCGGTGATGGACGAGGCCGAGCGGTGCGACGCGGATGGCCGCCTCGCGCTGGCTCTCGCGCTCGAGGGGCTCATCGCCTGGTACGCCAAGGCGCACCGGATGACGCCCGCCCGCGACGCCGTCGCCTCGGCCCGGATCCACGCCGTGGACCGCCTGGCCGCCGCGGGCCGCGGCGTGCCGCCATCCCTCTGGGATGCGCCGGCCTAGTCCTCCTGGTGCGGGTTCGCCACGGCGAGCTCCGCGATCTCCGTGACGATCTCCTCGTTGGCCAGGGTCGTCACGTCTCCCAGCTGCCGTTGCTCAGACACGTCCCGCAGCAGGCGTCGCATGATCTTCCCGGAGCGCGTCTTGGGAAGGTCTGGCGTGAGCACGATTGACGCCGGCTTGGCGATGGGGCCGATCTGCTTCGACACATGCTCGCGCAACTCGCCGATGAGCACATCGTCGCCGGCCACCCCGTCGCGAAGGGTCACGAAGGCCGCGATGGCCTCGCCGGTCACGGAGTCGGCTCGTCCCACCACCGCGGCCTCGGCCACCGAGGGGTGGTCGACGAGGGCGCTCTCCACCTCGATTGTCGAGAGCCTGTGCCCCGACACGTTCATGACGTCATCAATGCGGCCGAGCAGCCAGAAGTCGCCGTCATCGTCGATCCGGCAACCGTCACCCGCGAGGTACAGGCCGGGGAAGCGGCTCCAGTACGTGTCGACATAGCGGTCGTCGTCCCCGAGGATCGTCCGCAGCATCGACGGCCACGGTCGGTCGATCACGAGGTAGCCGCCATGTCCGGGCGGTACGTCCTTTCCGTCCTCGCCCACGACGCGTGCCGAGATCCCTGGCAGCGGCCGCGACGCCGACCCGGGCTTCAGCGTGCTCACGGCGGGCAGCGGGCTGATCATGATGCTGCCGGTCTCGGTCTGCCACCAGGTGTCGACCACCGGCGCCGCGGCGCCCCCGATGTTGTCGCGGTACCACTCCCAGGCCTCGGGGTTGATCGGCTCGCCCACGCTGCCGAGGATGCGGATGCTGCTCAGGTCGTGGACCTTGGGGAAGGCGTCGCCCCACTTCATGTAGGTGCGGATCGCCGTGGGCGCGGTGTAGAGGATGGAGACGCGGTAGCGCTCGGCGATCTCCCACATCCGGCTGTGCGATGGGAAGTTCGGTGCTCCTTCGTACATCACGCTGGTGGCGCCGTTGGCGAGGGGGCCGTAGACGATGTACGAGTGGCCGGTGACCCAGCCGATATCCGCGGCGCACCAGTAGATGTCGTCGTCGTGCAGGTCGAACACGGTGCGATGGGTCGAGGCGGCGCCGGTGAGGTAGCCACCGGTCGTGTGCACGATCCCCTTCGGCTTTCCGGTGGTGCCCGAGGTGTAGAGGGCGTAGAGCATCTGCTCGGCGTCCATCGGCTCGGCGGGGCAGTCGGGGTCGGCGGCATCCTCGACGTCGTGGAACCACACGTCGCGGCCGTCGGACCAGTCCACGGCCTCGCCGCTGCGCCGCGCGACCACGCAGTGGCGCACGCCCGGCACCTGCGCGAGGGCCTCGTCGGAGTTGGCCTTCAGCGGCACCCGCTTGCCGGCGCGGAACGAGTGGTCCTGCGTGACGAGCACCGTCGCGCCGAAGTCCTCCATGCGGTCACGCAGGGCCTCCGCCGAGAAGCCACCGAACACGACCGTGTGTGCGGCCCCGAGCCGGGCGCACGCGAGCATCGCGATCGGGAGCTCGAGGATCATCCCCATGTAGATGGCCACGCGCCCGCCGCGTTCCACGCCCAGGTCTGCCAGGGCATTGGCGAATCGGCACACGCGCTCGTGCAGTTGGGCGTAGGTGATGCTCACCCGGTCGCCGGGCTCACCTTCCCAGTAGAAGGCGACCCGATCCCCGCGCGTGGCCAGGTGCCGGTCCAGGCAGTTCGCGGCCGCGTTGAGCGTTCCGCCTGTGAACCACCGGTAGAACGGGGCGTCGGAATCGTCGAGTGCGACATCCCAGGGTGAGTCCCACTGGAGGTGATGGGCCTGCTCCTCCCACCAGCCGATGGGATCCTCACCGGCCCGTGCATACACCGCCGGGCTGCCCACCACCGCGTACGGGGCCATTCCCGGGGGCGGCGGATAGGTGACGCCCTCCTGCTGCAGCGCGTCGATTGCCGGAACGTTCCCCGTCATCGCGACTCCTTCTGCCATCCCATAAGGTTCGGCGAGTGTACGCGGGTCGCATGCGCGGCGCGTGCAGCGACGCGAAGAGGTTCAGGCGATGGCGGAATACACCCCGGGGCGAGGTGCCCCGGCCGGAGGTGCGACTCGTGAGGCTCGCCACAGTGCGGTCCTCGCGCGCTGGCCGGTGATCGCCGAATCGTGGGCGCAGGAACTCGAACGCCGCCGCGTGAGCACGAGCGAGAGCACCGAGGCGTCGCCGGCCGCGTGGGTCGGCACCAACGCGGTCGAGCAGGGGATCACCCCGCTCCAGGCCATCAACCGGGCCCTTGGGCTTCCCGATGACGACGGCATCGATGAGGTCCAGCGCCGGCGCGAGGCCGGCACCGGGGGCTGACTCAGCCGTCCGGCGAGTACGGGGTCTCGGCCCCGGGTGTGCCCTCCGGCACGAGGATCACCTTGGGCGGAGCGAGGTACGTCGTGGTGAAGGCGCCCTCGCTCACGAGCTCCGACCCCTTGAACACCTTCCGCGTGATCCGCACGCTGAATCCCTTGCTGCCCTCGGTATAGAGGCGCTCGCCTTCCGTGATCTCGGGGTCGGTGACCCGCCGCTCAGCGGGCTCGGTCAAGTCCGTCCGCTCGCTTGTCTCGGTCTCCACACGCCGGTCGAACGAGGTGGAGTAGATGGCCACGCTGATGCTGTCATCGGTATTCCACACGCGGATGAGGGCCGCCGCGTCCCAGTTGTTGGTGATCTTCAGGTCGGGTTTCGGCCAGGAGATCGTCGCCTCGCGGCCCTCGGGGTAGCGATCGATGTAGAGCTGGTGCGCCGCATGCTGGTTGAGCTCGAAGCCGGCGAAGAACGCCGCGTTGAAGAGCGTCGTGGCCACCTGCGAGACGCCGCCCCCGATGGCGTCGACGTGCAGGCCGTCGGCGATCATCGGGGCGGGCACGAAGCCGCGCGCCTCGGTGCGGCGCCCGAGCACCGTGTTGAGCGACAGCGAGCCGCCTGCGGGAATGATCGTCCCGTTGAGGATCGCGCTCGCGCGCCGGATGTTGGTGACGCGGGCCTCTCCCGGCGTGTAGGGCGTCGTGAAGGACCCCACCTCCTCCTTGATGCCGAGTGCCCGGGCCTTCTCGGTCGTGAACACCGGCGTCACGGCGGCGAACGACGACTCCACGGGGCGATCCTGGCCGAGGAGGCCCGTGGCGACCGGGCCGGCGTCCACGAGCCGTCCGTTCTTCGACGGGATGAGGACGACCTTCGTGCCGCGGACGTCGAATCGCGCGGGGCTCGGCACCACGGATCCCTTCGGGTAGGCGGCCCGAAGCGGCGCGCGCAGCTCGGCGGCGGCGATGCGCAGGCCGTCTGGCGTGAAGCGCATCGCGCGCGCCACGTCGTCGGGCGGGAGCGTGGCCTCGACCTGGTTCACCACGACGGCGGTCCCACGCCGGATGACCTCGCCGGCCTCTGCCACCTGCTGCCGGGCCGTGTCCGTGGACAGCGCGGGCGCGGTGGCCTTCAGGGGGAGCGTGACGCTCGCCGGTATGGCGCTGAGGTCTCCGGAGAGCGCGGCCGTGAGCGCACGGCGGTCAATCGCACGGCCGTCGCGGGACGGCGTCACGGTGAACGTCGTGCCGCGCACGAGCACGATGGCGTCCTTCTCGGGGCTGTCGATGCGGTCGCTCAGGTCGGCGACCCAGCCGGTGAGGGCGCCCTTCCGGTACCGCACCGGCAGCGGCACCTCAGTCGCCGACTGACCGGTGATGGCCTTGAGCCCCCGGACCAGTCGGTTCGGTGACGACTCCTGCGCCTGGCGGATCGCCGCGTCCACATCCACCGTGGCGCCCATGTCGGCGAGGCGCACGGTGGCGACCGTGCCGCTTTCCGCCCGTACCTCCACCCGTCGGTCGAGCAACTCCCGGGCACGGCTCTGCAGCGCGGGGCGTACCTCGGCGTCATCGCCGGACATGTCAACGCCGGCCACGGTGGTCCCCGGGGCCGTGCCGCCCCCGCCGCCGGCGATCAGCAGCACGATCAGGAGCAGCAGCACCGCCCCTGCGCCGAACACGATGGCGCGCATGCGCACGCCAGGGGTACGCCGGGGGCGATCATCGCGCGGCGCGGGGCCCGACGTGCCTGCACGCTGCCGCGCACGCTCGCGCTCGCGCTGGCGGTGCTGCCGTGCGTCGCCATCGCTCGGTCGCTCTCGCGGATCCGTCATGCGGCGCGATACTTCGTGTGTGCGAAAACCATGCTGGAGTAGGTGGTGAGGCCGGTCATGCGTCCGCGTCGGCGCTGGTGGCGCCCCGCCGGGGGACGCCTCGTGACGGCGGGAGGATAGGCCACCGCCGCGGTGGGGAGGGGGCTGCTCGGGTCGGTCGCTACGCCGCGAGCCCGGCGGGCTGGCCGACGACCTGCGTCACGAGGTCGTGTACCGCGGTGATGCCACTGCGCACGGCCCCCTCCATGGTGGCCGGCCATCCCGTGGCCGTCCAGGCGCCCGCCAGGGCGAGGCCCTCGACGGCCGTGCGGGCAGGAGGGCGCCGTGCGGCCTGCCCGGGGGATGGTGCGAACGTGGCCCGGGCATCCTTGGTCACGGCCCACTCCGACAGCGTTGCGCCGCGCGCCGCGGGCAGGAGTGCCCGGACCTCGCGATCCATCGCATCAACCAGGTCGCCGCGCGGCACGCCCATCTCCGCGCGCGCCGCCGAGAGGGAGAGCGCGATGTGCTGGCCGGGTGCGCCCTCGCCCGTGATGGCCGTGCGATCGAACATCCACTGGACCGGGCTGTCGACCACCGCGAGCACCGTGTGGTCGAGCACGGGCCGGTCATACCAGAGGTGCACGTTCACGATGGGCGACTCCCCGAGGCCGGGGTCGCGCGGGATGGCCGCCGGAGCCACGGCGCGGGTCCGACCCGGGGGCAGTGCGAGCACCACGGCATCGGCATCGATGCGGACACCGTCGTCGAGGGTGATGCCACCTCCGTCTGCCGCAGTGACCGCCCGCCCGGTCACCACGCGCCCGCCCGCCCTCGCGAGGAGGTCGCGCGTCGGCCGGTCAACGAGATGTGACAGCCCGGCGAGCGCCCAGCCGATGGAGGCGCCGCCCTGGGTGCGCATGAGCCCTTCGGTGATGACGAACGAGGCGAGGGCGGCCGAGACGCGGTCGGAGCGGTCGTTGCACGTGGGCAGGATCACCACGTCCCAGAAGCGCTCGATCGCGGCGTCGCGCTGGCTGTGCGCGCGGAGCCACTCCCCGAAGCTCACGTCGTCGAGGGCGGCCCGGCCATGCGGGCCGAGGGCCGCGATCGCCGTGAGCGCACGCACCGCCCTGATGCGCTCTGACCGCGTGAGCAGGGCGTACCGGCTGAACGCCGGCCCCATGTGCATGGGCGGGGGGAGCCGACGCGCCGTCAGCACGCCGTGCGTGCCGGCCCGGTCACGCACATCCACGCGGAGCCGGGACTGCATGGCCGTGAGGCCGAGTGACCCCAGCCGGGTGAGCAGCCCCATATACGCGGTGCAGCAGCCGAGATGCACGTGCTGGCCGTTGTCGAGCTCCACGCCCGTACGGGGCTCGGTGAACGAGAATGCCTTGCCCCCGAGGAACGGACGACGCTCCACGAGCGTCACGCGCGCGCCGTGCCCCGCTGCCTCGACCGCGGCGGCGATGCCGGCGAGCCCGCCCCCGGCAACGGCGACGCGCGCCCCGCGCAGGCTCATCGCGGCCTCGTGGTGATCGCGCGCGCGATGGACCGGACCATCAGCGATGCCTTTCGGCGACCGGAAAGCGACACCCGCCCCTGCGTGTAGTCGAACCCGCGTTCGCTGAGCCGCGCGAGGATGTCCTCGTAGAGCGCGGCCAGCATCTGCACGCACATGCGGGCCCGCAGGTCGAGGAGCGGCAGGAGCTCGTGGCCGCTCGCGAAGTAGTCCCGTGCGCGCTGGGCCTGGCCGGCCATCAGGTCGTGCATGGCCGGGCTCATGCGGCCCGCGAGGATGTCGTCGTCGCTCACGCCGTGGGCGGCCATCTCATCCGCAGGCAGGTAGATGCGATCACGATCGGCGTCCTCGGCGACATCCCGCATTATGTTGACCACCTGCATCGCCACGCCCAGGTCCTCGGCATGGCCGACGGCGGCCGGGTTGCGGAAGCCGAACACATGAAGCGAGAGCACGCCGACTGCGCCCGCGACGCGGTCGCAGTAGGTCTTGAGCGCGGGCCAGTCGTCGTAGCGGCGGGTGTCGAGGTCCATCGCCACGCCGTCCACCAGGGCGTCCATCGGCTCCCGGGGGATGCCGAAGCGGCGGATGGCGTCTGCCAGGGCCACGAGCACGGGGTCCCCGGCGGGGACGGTGCCGGCGTAGGCGGCGTCGACATCGCGGCGGCGGGCGGCGACCGCCGCCTCCTTCTCGGCCTGGCCATCCGCGCCGTCCACCGAGTCGTCGCAGAGCCGGCTGAATGCGTACAGCGCATGGATGCCCCGCCTGCGCTCCCGGGGCAGCAGGATGAAGCCGAAGTAGAAGTTGCGTGCCTCGGCCCGCGTGATCTCTGTGCAGCGGTCGTACGCCTCGTCGACCGTCACGCGCGGCCTCCCCGCAGCATGCGCCACGCCACGCCCGCGGCCATGCCTGCGCGCCCGCGCGCGCCCGGGGCCGGGCGACCCGCGATGGTGTCGAAGTCCTGCTCAGCGATCGAGTCGCATACCCACAGCCCACCGGCCGTGAACATGGCGATGTCGTGGCGCACGCGCCGGGGGACCATTCCCCGCAGCGGTGCGCCCTCCACCAGCCGCGCCCGCGCCCGGCCGACCTCCATCCGCACCAGCTCGCGCAGCGCCGGTGATGCCACGGATGCGCGAAGATCGTCGATGGAGACGCCGAAGAGGTCCATGTCCTCGCGTGGCAGGTACACCCGGTCCCGCTCGTCGAGGTCACGGCGGATGTCCTGCCAGAAATTCACCAACTGCAGCCCCTCGCATGTGGCGTCCGAGAGCGCCGTGCGGCGGGCATCGTCGATGCCGAGGACCCCCAGCACCATGCGGCCCACGGGGGTGGCGGAATGCCCGCAGTACCAGAGGAGGTCCTCGTGGGTCTCCCACCGGTCCACGCGCTGGTCGATGCGGTTGGCCTCGATCAGGCGCGCGAAGTGATCCACGGGCAGGGCGCGACGGCGGATGACATCGGCGACCGCGACCAGCACGGGGTCGTCGCCGCGTCCGTCCAGCGCCGAGTGCAGGCCCGTCTCCCAGGCGTCGAGGGCGTCCAACCGCTCATTGTGCGTGGCGATGCCGGCATCCCCGATGTCGTCGGTCACGCGGCAGTAGGCGTACACGGAGCGCATGTCGTCGCGCACGTCGTGCGGCGCGAGCAGGAAGGCGACCGGGAAGTTCTCGTCGTGCTCGCGCGCGATGCCGGCGGCCCGTGCGCGAGCCTCGCCGGTGCTCACGCCGCGTACCGCCCCAGTGCCATCACGGGGAAGTAGAGGCGGTAGTAGTGGTACTTGATCATGAAGTCGAGCGGGAATCCCGTGCCCGTGAAGGCGTCCTCATCCCAGCCTCCATCGCCGCGCTGCGTGCGCACGAGCCAGGCGATGCCGGCGTCGATCGCGGGATTGCCGGGGTCGGCGGCGAGCAGGCCCAGGAGCGCCCAGGCCGTCTGGGAGGCGGTGGAAGGGCCGACCCCTGCGAGTGACGGGTCGCGGTAGCTCTCGATGTCCTCGCCCCACCCGCCGTCCGCGTTCTGGCAGGAGGTGAGCCAGTCGATTCCCCGACGCACCCACGGCGCATGCATGTCCACTCCGCACGCGGCGAGCGCGGGGAGCACCGCGCCCGTGCCGTACACGTGGTTCACGCCCCACCGTCCCCACCACGAGCCATCCTCGCGCTGGGTGGCCTCGAGGTACGCGAGGCCCGATCGCACCGCGGGGTGACCCGCGGGGACGCCGCAGTGCACGAGCGCCTCGAGCACGTGCGCCGTCACGTCCTCGGTGGGCGGGTCGATGACCTCGCCGAAGTCGCACACGGGGAACTGCCCCACCAGCCTGCTCGTGTTGTCGACGTCGAATGCGCCCCATCCGCCGCCCGAGCTCTGCATGGCGAGGAGCCACTCGACCGCGCGCTGGATGACGCCGTGATCGCGCGGCACGCCCGCCTTGAGGAGCGCAAGGAGCACCTCGGCCGTATCGTCGGTGTCCGGGTACCACTCGTTGTGGAACTCGAAGGCCCACCCGCCGGCCTCGCCGCGGCGGGGGATGCGGCGCCAGTCGCCCTCGCGGGTGATCTCGCGGGCCTCGAGCCAGTCACGTGCCCGGTCAAGCGCGTCGTCGTCGGACGCCGTTCCGGAGTCGTGGATGGCGATGGCGGCGAGGCAGGTGTCCCACACAGGCGAGATGCACGACTGGATGCGCAGGCGGCCGTCCCGGCGCAGGGCGAATGTGGAGAACCCATCAAGGGCACGTTCGATCACCGGGTGGTCGAGCGGCATCCCCAGCGCGTGGAGCGCGATGATCGAGTAGACCCACGGCGGCTGGATGCCGGCCCACGAGCCATCGACCTCCTGCCGGTCGAGGATCCAGCTGCGGATACGACGCTCGGACGCCCGGCGCAGGGCCGGGATGGGGTGCCGGTTGTACGCGCGCGCCAGGGGCATGAGGCGCTGCAGGGTCGATGTCAGCGGGCCGGGGGTCCGCGTCGGCGGGCCGTCCACGCTGCCGGGTGCCTCGGCGAAGATCTCGTCGACCGAGGGCTCCTGCGGGAATGTCGGGTTGCGCGAGAGCACCACGAGCATCGGCACGAAGGTGCCGCGCGCCCACGATGCGAAGCGATACACCGACACCGGCGCGCGGGGTGGCATGAGCATGAGCTCGGGCGGCGCGGCGGGGAGTGCCTCCCAGGGGTACCTGCCCAGCACCGCGAGCCACAGGCGGGTGAAGAAGCGCGCCTGGTTGGCGCCGCCGAGCGCGAGGATGCGGTCCTGCGCGCGGCGCATGGGTTCGGCATCGGCGGGAACCCCCGCAAGGCGCAGGGCGTACCAGGCCTCGACCGTGACGCTGAGGTCACCCGCGGCCCCATGCCACACGGGCCAGCCGCCGTCCTCGCCCTGCGTGGCGAGGAGCTCCGCGGCGATCTCGCGGCGGTCGTCATCGGTGGCCCTGCCCAGCGCCGAGAGCAGGAAGAGCTGCTCGGCGGTGATCGACGCATTCGACTCGAGCTCACCCCACCAGAATCCCGACGGGTCCTGGAGGTCGCGCAGGTGCTGGGCGCCGCGGTCGGCCGCGAGGCGGGCGGCCGCCGTGAGCTCGCCGCGGGTGATGCTGCTCGTCATGCGACCTCCCCGAGCGCGGCCTCTACTGCGGGGATGAGCGCGCGTCGTGCCGCCCGTGCCCCGCGGGCGAGCCGCGCCCAGGCGGCGATGTCCCGTGGGCGGGTGATGAGCCGTCCGAGGACCCGCACGGGGTGGACGGCGCCGCTGTCGTCCACCACGCCCTGCATGTCGGGAAGCACCTCGTCGGCCTGGTCGGTGACCGCGCGGATCGCCGCGAAGGGGATGCCCGCCTGGGCGCATGCCCGCGCGGTGCCGGCGCTCTCCATGTCCACGGCGAGCCCGTCCAGCGCGCGTCGCGCGGCGGGGTCCGACACCACACGGTCGGCGGTCACCAGCATGCCGCGCAGTGACCCCGCGCCGTGTGCGAGCGATGCATCGCAGCCCCATTCGTCGCCGGTCACCGCATCGCGCACGCGGGCGGGCACCACGACGTCACCGCGCTTGAGCGATGGGTGGAGGGCACCACAGAAGCCCACCGAGAGGGCAGCGGTCGCGCCCGCGGCGATCGCCTCGGTGGCCCGGTCCTCGGCGCATCGGGCGCCCATGCCCGTCACGATCACCAGAACGCCCGGCCCGGCGAATCGCCGAAGCATGCGCTCCTCGGCCGGCACGGCGCACACGATCGCGAGCACCCCGCCACCCATCGACGCCGGTCCCCCTGGCTCACCCGCGCGCGAGCGCGAGCAGGTCCTTCGGGCTCGACATCGCATCGAGGATCGTGGTGGCCTCGTAGCCGCAGTGCATCAGGCAGTTCGCGCAGCGCGGGTCGCGGTCGGTCCCGTAGTTCTCCCAGTCGGTGTCCTCGAAGAGCTCGCGGATGCTGCCCACGTGCTTGTCGGCGAGCAGATAGCACGGCGAGCGCCAGCCCTCGACCGTGTAGGTGGGCATGCTCCACGCCGAGCAGCGGTAGTCGCGCTTGCCCTGCAGGAACTCGTGGAAGAGCGGGTTGTTGTAGAAGGGGATGTCGAGCCCGTCGCACCGCTCGTGCACCTCGGCGTAGAGCGCCTGCGCCTCGGTGCGCGCGAGGAACTGCTCGCGGTCGTGGGTGACCGACTCGTAGTCGTAGCCGGGGGAGGTGATGCAGCCCTCCACGCCCATATCGCGAAGGTAGGTGAACAGCTCCACGTACTCCTCGGCGGGCGTGCCCCGGAAGATCGTCGTGTTGGTGCACACCCGGTAGCCACGCGCGATCGCCTCGCGCATGTGGGCGGTGGCCTTCTTGAACACGCCGCGCCGATCAACCGCGTGGTCGTGCACCGACTCCATGCCGTCGATGTGCACCACGAATGCGAACCGCTTGCTGGGCTCGATCCGGTCGAAGGCCTTGTTCATCAGGATGCCGTTGGTGCAGAGGTAGACGAAGCGACCCTGGTCGATGATCCCGTGGACGATCTCGTCGATCTGCTTGTGGATCAGCGGCTCGCCGCCCGGGATGTTCACGATCGGCGCGCCGCACTCATCGGCGACGCGAAGGCACTCCTCGACCGTCAGGCGCTTGTGGAAGACGTCCTTGTACTCCTGGATGCGACCGCAGCCGGTGCATGCGAGGTTGCACAGCTCGAGCGGCTCGAGCATCAGCGTGAACGGGAAGCGCTCCTTGCGCTGGAGCAGCTTCTTCTTCGCGAGGTACGTTGCCATGCCGAGCTCTAGGGCGATCGGGCGCTTAGGCACGCGGGGCTCCTGGGATGAGGCGGACCGGACGAGGGAACGCTAATCCACGCACCGGCGCGGCGCCACATCCGGCACGGGCCACCTAGCTCTGGCGGGCGAAGGCCGTGTCGGCGATGGCGGCGAGGTCGTCCGCCGGCCCGGGCAGGTCAGCGAGCAGCGCCATGGCCCGCGCATGCGATTCGGCGGCGAGTTCGCGGGCCCGGTCCATGCCGTGCAGGCTGGTGTAGGTGACCTTTCCCATGCGCTCGTCGGCACCGACGGCCTTGCCCATCTCGGCCTCCGACCCTGCGACGTCGAGGATGTCGTCGACGATCTGGAACAGAAGCCCGACCTCGCGGGCGAACGCGCGATAGGTGGCGTCTGCTGCGGGGGGCGGGGGCGCGAGGACCAGCGCGATATGCACCGACACGGCCATGAGTCGCCCGGTCTTCAGCGCGTGCATCGCCGCGAGCGCGTCGGTGCCGCCGGCACCCGCGCCCTTCAGGTCGAGGTACTGGCCGCCCACCATTCCCGCCACGCCGGTGGCCCGGCTGAGCTCGCGGAGGATGCCCACCTGCACGTGGGCGCCGCCGCCCTGCTCCTCGCAGACGAGGCGCACGGCCTCGGCGAAGAGCGCGTCCCCGGCGAGGATGGCGACGTCGTCGCCGTAGACCACATGACAGGTGGGCATCCCGCGCCGCAGGTCGTCGTCATCCATCGCGGGCAGGTCATCGTGGATGAGCGAGTAGGTGTGGATCAACTCGATCGCCGCGGCCGAGGGCATGAGGTCCGCCGGGTCCCGGCCGAGCGACTCCGCGGTCGCGAGGGCGAGTACCGGCCGGATCCGCTTGCCCCCGGCGAGCAGCGAATAGCGCATGGCCTCGACCAGCCCTTCGGTACCCGTGGCCTCCGCCGCCTCGCGGGCGTCGGGCACGCTGAACGAGAGCCCGCTCAGGTAGTCGTCCACCTGTCGGCGCAGGTGCTCGGGGTAGCGGGCATGGACGGTGCTGGAGCGCGGGTCAGCCATCGGGCCGCAGGCTACCCGGCTGGTAGCGTCGGCCGCCATGCGCGCCCTCGTGCTCCATGGCCCCGACGACCTGCGCCTCGAGGAGGTGCCGGTGCCGGTGCCCGGCCCCGGTGAGGTCGTCCTCCGGGTCACCGGGGCGCTCACCTGCGCGACCGACGCGAAGATGATGCGGCAGGGGGGGCACCCGGCCCTGCCTCCGACGCCCGCGCCCTTCGGGCACGAGGCCTGCGGGATCGTGAGCGCGGTGGGCGATGGGGCGGCAGGCGCACGGGAGGGGGACGAGGTGGTCGTCGCCAACTCGGCGCCGTGTGGTGAGTGCCCGCCCTGTGCCGCGGGCCGCCCGTCGCTGTGTGAAACGATCGTCTATCTCTCAGGTGCCTTCGCCGAATACCTGCTGGTGCCGGAGAGGATCGTGCAGCGCAACATGCTCCCGCTCCCGGATGGGCTTCCCCAGTACCGGGCGGCCATGGTTGAGCCTCTCGCATGCGCGGTGCGCGGCACCGAACGCGTGCAGGCCGGCGCGGGTGACGAGGTGGTGGTGCTCGGCGGCGGCGTCCAGGGGACGCTGATCGCCGGTCTCCTCGCGGGGCGGGGGTGCCGGGTGACGCTCTGCGATCCGCATGAGGCCCGCCGCGAGCGTGCCCTGCGGTTCGGGGCCGCCCGCGTCATGGATGCTCCTCGCGACCCCGCGGGAGTCGCGGAGGTCAAGGCCGCGCACGGCGACGGACGTGGGCCCGCCGTCGTGGTGGAGGCCGTGGGTCGCCCCGAGGCATGGGAGGCGGCCGTGGCGATCGCGCGACCGGGAGGAGAGGTCCTGCTCTACGGCGGGTGCGCGGCCGGTACCACCGTGACGCTGCCCACGTTCCCGCTGCACTACCAGGAGCTCGCGATCCGCGGGTCGTACCACCACACCCCCGAGGCCGTGCGCGAGGCGCTCGCGCACCTCGCGGCGAACGACGCGCCGTACGACGACCTCATCGGGGACGAGATCGGCCTCGATGAGGTGGCCGATGTGCTGCGCGCGGGCTCGGGGGAGAAGCGGCCGGTCCGCATGGCCCCCTAGGAGTTCTTGGCGATGAGCCTCTTGAGCTCGTCGAACTGCGCGGTCTGGGCACGCAGCGCGGCGAGGTCGGCTTCCTGGCGCCGCACCAGCGCCGCGAGGTCCTTCACTGCGCCCTCGAGCGCGGCGATCACGGCCTCGACGTCCGCGGCGCCGCGTCCGGATCCGCGCGGACGCCCCCGCCGGCTACGCGTGCCGGACGTGGTCCCGCGCTTGCGCGCGATGCGGTAGTAGTTCGCCGCGACGGTGCCGGCGCGTCGCCCCGTGCGCTTCGAGATGTCCTCGAACGCGTCGCTCTTCGACATCGTGCCCCCGGCGGTCATCGTCTCGACCTCGGCGAAGATCGCCTCGGCGATGCCCCCCCGGGTCGCCCCCGACGCATCCCCGGCGCTTGCGCCGTCCGCGCTCGCGGCGGTCGTTGACTCGTCACCCATGACATATCTCCCACGGTCTCAGTGCATCGCGTTAATACACATGTCAATTACATGCTGTGGGTAATGTATATGACACCGACGACGTATGGCTATTCATTCTCCTGTGAATAGCGCAATGGTCGCGGTGAAGCCGTGCAGATGAGCCCTCCCGGCGACCGGACCGATCTCCCCATTGCAGAAGAGACCCGCAACGGGGATGGCTCCGAGCACCTCCTCCACGACGCGGGCATCGTGGTCGGGGATCGGGAACATCGCCGAGCCGCGTCCGTTGCAGGTGAACACGAGCGCACCTGCCGCACCGGGGGGCGCGGCTCCGAGTGCGCGCCGCAGGTCGGCGTCGGCCGACGCGTGGTCGCGCACCTGCAGCCGCATCACCTGCCCCACGCGCACCCGCTCCCCGACGGCGATGGCGCCCGACGTTGGGTCGCCGCCGAGGATGCCGCGGATCAGGAAGTCGCCCTGCTCGAGCTGTGGCTTGTTGCCGTCCTCCACGAGGCCAGCCAGCACGCCGCTGTCCACGAGCGCGCGGTCCTCGTCGGAGAGGGCGTCCACGACGGCATGCACGCGCTCGAGCGCGGGCCGCCCGGCGAGTTCCTCCACCACGCCGTCGTGGCATGCCGTGATGGTCATCTCGGGGCCCACGGGTCGGCATCCCTGCGACACCACCGCATGCGCGCCGGGGGCAACCACGCCCACCGCGCCAGCCGTGAGTACCTCCTCGCCGAGGATGAGGCGATGCTCGCCCGGCGCCCGGCCACCGGAGGCCATTCCGCCGATCACCTGCCGCATCGCCGGCCGGCCGTCCGGCCCATGCAGGGCCTGGGGCGGGAATGAGAACGGGTCGGCGAGCAGGATCACCGGATCCTGCGGCCCGTCTGGCTCCGCTGCACGCGGGTCGATGCGCGCCGGCCAGCCCGTCACGACGACCTCCCCGTCCTCATCGACGCCGGGATCAAGCGCAAACGCGTCAAGCTCTCGTCCGGGGAGCGACGCCGCCCACAACGACAGGGCCGGCGGCGACTCGATCTCGCGCCCCGTGCCGAGCACGCCCTGCGCCGTGCATCCGATGAGCGTGGCCGCGCCGGTCTCGGCAGTGACGATGGCGGCGATGCCCGCGGCGTTTGCCATGAGGTCGGGTGTTGCGAAGAGCACCGCGAGATCGGCCTGATGGCCGGCGAGGCCGCGGACGACGTCGGCGCATGCGGCGCGCGCGGCGTCACCGGCCCGGGGCAGCGTGCTGATGGCGGACGCGCAGGCGCTCATGCCGGGAGTCTCCCGCAACCGGGTGGGTGGGGGCCGGGTGGACGGCTGACGCCGCCGCGGCGACATCCTCTTGACACCCGGCCCGCCGGGTGGTCTGGTTCCGGGAGATGCCCCGTCGCACTGACGCCGATTGGCGACCGCGGTGAACCGTCGGCCCTCCCCCGCGAGGCGCATTGCGGCGATCATCACCGCCTTCCTCGCGGCGGTGTCCGCGCTGGTGCTCGTGGTCGTGTGGACGTCCACGTCGAAGGTGACGGACAGCGGCGGCTTCGCGACGGTCACCGTGGAGACGGCGCAGAGCCCCACGGGCGCGACCCTGCTGACCGACGCGCTGCTCGACAGGGTTGACGCGTACGCCAAAAGCAAGGGCTACGCGTTCACCCCGACGGCCCGGGCCCAGGTGGAGCAGGCGATCGAGCAGGTGATCAGCGGCTCGGAGTTCCCCGGGCTCGTGGGGCCGGCGGTCGAACAGGCGCGGGAGGCCTACGCCGCGGCACCGGACGGCCCGATCACCATCGACTTCTCCTCGCTCCGCCCGCTCGCCGTCGAGAAGGTGGAGGCGGTGAACCCGGCGCTGGTCTCACGCATCCCGCCCGCCACGGACCTCACCGTGACGGTGCAGAAAGAGGATGTCCCATCGCTGCTCGGAACGATCGTGAGCGCCAGCGACACGCTCCGCTGGTCGCCGCTCTGGTTGCTCCTCATCACGCTCGCGCTCGGCGCACTCGCGCTCTGGGCCTCGGTGGCGCGGCCCCGGATGCTGATGGGCTTCGGGGTGATGGCGGTCGTGTACGCCTTCGTGCCCCTGGCGATGTACCTCGCCGTGCCCCCCATCACCTCATCGCTCGTGGATGCGGGCAACCCGGCGGACCTGGTGTCCACCGCCACCGTGGCGATCCTGTCGCGCTGGTGGATTGCGCTCCTCGTGACGGCGCTCGTCGGCCTGGCGCTCATTGCGGCGTCGATCTACATGGGGCGCCAGCCCCGCCAGCGGCGCGGTCCGGTGGTGCTCGGGCGCTAGGCGCCTGGCGCGGTGCCCGCGCCATCATCCATGGGGTCGATGAGCGCGTGGGCCTCGAGCGCCCGTTCGCCCGGCACCATGACATCCCGTGGTCCGCCCGCGAGGTAGTCCGGGACATCGAAGCCCGCCATGCGCCTCACGTAGGCGGGGATTCCGGCGTCGGTGAGCATGCCCTGGATCATCTCGGCCTCGGGCTGGTTGCGCGCGATCGCCACGCGCACCCACTGCACCTCGGGACGCGCCGGCTGCGTGCGCCCCGTGCCTGCCGGTATCGCGAGGAGCGCGCCGAGCGCAAAGGCCACGACATGAACCCAGTTCGCCGTGCCCGCCTGGGCGCCTGTGACGGCCGCCGCCGTGGCCCACGCGGCCCAGAGCACGATCGGGATCCAGGCGGGCAGACCGGTGCCGCGCCGTTCCGCCGTCCACGCGAGGTGAAGACGTGCGCGGGGGAAGAGCACGACGTAGGCACCGAGGACGGCCGCGACGATGCCCGACCCGCCGATGATGGGCTGCGGTGAGCCCGCGTCGATGACCGCTTCGGCGAGGAACGCCACGTAGCCCGCGCCGATGATGAACGGCAGGAACCGCGCCCGGCCGAGCCGCTCCTCCACGGCGGGTGCGAACACCCAGATGAAGGCGAGGTTCGCGATCAGGTGCCACCACGACGCGTGAAGGAACTGCGCCGTGAGCGCCTCGGCCCACGGTGAGTGCTCGGACGACAGCACCACGCAGGGGTCCGTGGCCACGGCTCCGCCCTGGCCGGTGAGGTGCGCCGGCACCATGCCCCACCGACATGCGAGTGCCTGGGCGGAGTCCTCGATGTTGCCGTCATCGGGCCGGAGCAGCTGGACGGCCCACATCACCGCCCACACGAGCATGAGCGCATAGGTGAGTAGGGGGGTCCGCGGGCGCGGTTGGTCGTCCGCGAGGAATCGCGCCATCGCGCCGGGCCCTATCCCAGGATGTGCGTGAGCAGGGCCGCCTGCACGTGCAAGCGGTTCTCGGCTTCGTCCCACACCGCCGAGCGTGGCCCGTGGTAGACGGCGCGGGTGATCTCCAGGCCATCGTGGGCCGGGAGCGGATGCAGGGCGATGGCGCCGGGTGCCGCGGCGTCCATCAGCGCCTCATCCACCCGGTAGGGCGCGAACACACGCATGCGCTCGGCCTCTTCCTCCTCGTCGCCCATCGAGACCCATACGTCGGTGTACACCGCCTGGGCGCCCGCGACGGCCTCACGCGGGTCGCTGACGACCCAGACGCGCCCGCCGTGCTCGCGCGCGATCTCGTCGGCGCGGGCCACCACGGCGGGGTCGGGCAGGTAGCCCTCGGGGCACCCGGCCACGACCTCCATCCCCATGAGGGCGCCCGCGACCATGAGCGAGTGGCAGCAGTTGTTGCCGTCGCCCACGTAGGCGGCGCGCACGCCGGCCGGATCGCCGATGCGCTCGCGGATGGTCATGACGTCTGCCAGCCCCTGGCACGGGTGGTGGTCGTGCGTGAGCGCGTTGATCACTGGCACCTCGGCGTGCTCGGCCAGGGCGACGACCTTCGCGTGGTCGACCGTGCGGATGACGATGGCGTCGACGAACCGCGAGAGCACCTTCGCGGTGTCCTCGATCGTCTCGCCGCGGCCGAGCTGCATGTCCCGTCCCGCGAGCACGACCGGATGCCCGCCCAGGCGCGCGATGCCCACCTCGAACGACACTCGCGTGCGGGTGGACGGTTGCTCGAAGATCAGCGCCACGCTCCGGCCGGCGAGCACCTGCGGCCAGTCGGGATCGGCCTTGAGCCGGTCGGCGAGGTCGAGGACCTCGCGCACGGCGTCAGGCGGATGGTTCATGAGGCTCAGGACGGAGCGGCCGGCGAGCGCGGGATGCGGTGCGATCTGGGACACGCGTGAAGCGTATCGCGGCGATCGAGGGCGCCCCGTCCGGCATATCGGGGATGATCGGTGCGTCAGTTCGATCGAGGAGGCGCTGTGTCCGCGTGGTGGTGGGTGCTCATCGGCATCGTCGCGTTCCTGGCGCTCGTCGCGATCTACGACGTCCTGCAGCGGCGGCACTCCATCCTCCGGGTGTTTCCGGTGGTCGGGCACCTGCGGTACATCCTCGAGGCGTTCGGTCCCGAGCTACGGCAGTACATCGTCACGAGCAATGACGATGAGCGTCCGTTCAGCCGTAATCAGCGGCGCTGGATCTACGCCAGCAGCAAGCACCAGAACAATTCGTTTGGGTTCGGCACGGAGGCGGAGTTCGAGAGGTCGCCGGGCTACCTCATCATCAGCCCGGCCGCGTTCGCCGCGCCGCCACCCGACGGGGGTGACCCCGACGACTGGCCCCTGCCGTCGGCGAAGGTGCTCGGTGGCCCGCGGGCGCGGGCGCATGCATTCCGGCCGTCATCGGTGGTGAACATCTCCGGGATGTCGTTCGGTGCGCTCTCGGGGCGCGCCGTGGAATCGCTGAACGGCGGGGCGGCCCACGCCGGCTGCCTGCAGACCACCGGCGAAGGCGGCCTCACGCCGTACCACCTGAGGGGCGGCGACCTCGTGATGCAGTTCGGATCGGGGTGGTACGGCGCACGCGACGCACGCGGCCGCCTCGACCTGCCGCAGCTCGTGGACCTCGCGGCGGAGCACCCGATCCGGGCCATTGAGTTGAAGCTGAGCCAGGGAGCGAAGCCGGGGGTGGGCGGCATGCTGCCCGCGGCCAAGGTCACCCCTGAGATCGCCGCCATCCGCGGCGTGGAGCCCGGGGTGCCATGCGTGAGCCCCGCGGTCAACCCGGAGTTCCGGAACGTGGACGAGATGCTCGACGTGGTGGAGCGGATCGCCGAGGCCACCGGTCTGCCGGTGGGGATCAAGTCGGCGGTCGGCGAGACGGGCTTCTGGGCGGACCTGGCGCGGCACATGGACGGCGGTGCGCGCGGCGTGGACTTCATCACGATCGATGGCGGCGAAGGCGGCACGGGATCCGGACCCCTCGCGTTCGTGGATCACGTCGGGCTGCCGTACCGGCTCGCCCAGGCGCGGGCCCTCCGGGCGTTCGCCGAGCGGGGCATCCAGCACGAGGTCACCTGGATCGGAAGCGGACGCCTGGGGCTCCCCGAGGAGGCGGTCCTCGCCTTCGCGCTCGGTGCCGACATGGTGAACGTGGGTCGCGAGGCGATGCTCTCGATCGGGTGCATCCAGGCGCAGCGGTGCCACAGCGGGCACTGCCCGGCGGGTGGCCACTCAGTCGGCATGGCGCCAGAGGGGCATTGATCCGACGCTGAAGTCGGTGCGCGCGGGCTCCTACATCATCACCCTGCGGCGTGAGATCACCCGGCTGGCCCGCGCGACGGGCGTGGAGCATCCATCGCAGGTGTCGCTCGATCACATCGAGGTGCTCGAGGGCGACATCCTCACGCCGGTCGCGCAGCGCTTCGGGATCGAGCCCGGGTGGGCCGTGCCGGCCAGCGCCTAGGAGGGATCAGCTGCTGGCCAGGGGGCCGTCCGACCAGCCTGCGCCGAGGCACATGGCGAGGTCGATGTCTGCGGGCGAGGCGACTCCCTCATCGGCGAGCCGTCGGGCTTCGTCCATCGCCGCCGCGTAGTAGACGGCCGCCACCACGGGCTCGGTGCCGGTCGGCGCGGGATCCCCGTCGGGCACGAGCCCTCGTCCGGACTTCCGGCCGAGGTCGCCGGCGGCGACGAGTGGCGCAAGCGTGCCGGAGTCGTCAAACCGGTCTCCGTACGCCGCCTCGAGGTCGGCACGGATGCTCTCGAGCACGTCGAGCCCGACCAGGTCGCCCAGGGCGAACGGGCCCATGGGCGCGGGTCCGCCCTCGACGACGGTCGCATCGGCGGCACGACGGTCCACGGGGGCTCCGGCCGCTGCGCGGTAGGCCTCGGCCATCGCCCGCACGAGCACCCGGTTCACCACGAAGCCAGGGCACTCCCGCACGCGCACCGGGGTCTTGCCGAGCGCATCGGCGAGCGCCGTGGCCCGGGTGATCGTCGCCTCGTCGGTGGCCGCCCCGGCGATCACCTCGACCAGCTGCATGGTGCTTGCCGGGTTGAAGAAGTGCAGGCCCACGAGCCGCGAGGGCATCCGCGTGGCGTCGCCGAGCGCGGTCACCGACAGCCCCGAGGTGTTCGTGGCGACGAGCGCATCGGGTCGCACCACTTCGTCGATGCGCCTGTGGATTGCCGTCTTGAGGACGAGGTCCTCGGGCACGGCCTCGATCACCACATCGACGTCGGCCAGGTCGTCGATGCCGGCGACGGCCCGCAGGCGTCGGGCGGCGGCATCGGCTGCCGCGGGGTCAAGCCGCCCCCGCTCGACGCGGCGCGCACCGATGGCCCGTGCCCGCTCCACTCCCTGCCCGGCCCGGTCGAGGTCGGCGTCGGCCACGAGCACGTCCATGCCGGCGACAGTTGCCACGTGCGCGATCTCTGCGCCCATCGTGCCCGCCCCGATGATTCCGACAATGGTCACGCGGCGAGCCTAGCGGGAGCGTCCGCACCGGCTTTTAATCTCCACGAGACCGGATCGTCGATGCCGGGACATCGCAAGGTGACGGTGACACACACCACCGATGACGACGCTAGGGACGCCGCGGCCTCCGCCCGGTACCGCCAGCGTCGCCTCTCCCTGCTGGCGGTACTCCTCCTCGTCACCGTGCTTCCGATCATCGCGCTCGGGGCCTGGTGGCTCTGGCCGCTGCTGGTGATCCCGGCTGCGCTGGCAGCACCCCTCGCGGGTGGCACGGGGCTGATCGCCACGCTCCTCGCCTGTGCCATCGCCCTGGCCGCGGCATCGGGAGGGGAGGTGACCTCCGCCGAGGTGGCCATGGGCTTCATCGCCATCGTCGTGGTCGCGGCGCTTGGCGCTGCGCACTCCGGCATGGCCCGGGGGGTCACGGTGGGGATGCCGTCCTTCTCCCGGGCATCCTCACGACGCCCTGCCCCGGAGGAGGTATTCGACATCGTCGCGGCACGTGACTGCCGCCGGGCCGCCGAGACGGGCAGCCCCGTGTCGGTGGTGATCGTGGCGGTGCCCCGGGCCGACTCGATCGCGCAGCGGCATGGAGCCACGGTCCTCGACACCCTCCTCGACGCATGCTCGGCGGCGGTCGACGACGTTACATCGGGATCCGACCTGGTGATGGAGCAGGCGGATGGGCGGTACGTGGCCCTGGTGCCGGGCACTGCCGAGGCGGCACGCGAACTCGGCGAGCGCCTCGCGCGCGCGCTCGAGGCGGTTGCGGTGCGCGATCACGACGGCCTGAGGGTCACCGCGGGATCCGTGGGCGTGGGCGTGGCGCAGTGGCGCGATGGCGACGCGGGACCGGATGCCCTCATCGAACGCGCCGGTGCGGCGCTGCAGCAGGACATGGTGCGCGCGAGCGCACCGGCCGAGGATCAGGTCACCGGCGAGTTCCGCCGCGCGGCCATCGCCGACGCCGCGTGAGCCGCGCGACGGCGGCGCCAAGTCCGGCGCCGGCCACGACGTCCAGCGGATCATGATCAGCCGCGGCCACACGGGACAGGAGGCCGGCCGTCGCGGCGAGTACGGCTGCGGCACCGAGGAGCGGTCGCTCCCGGGCGATGCTGAGCGCGATCGCCGTGGACGAGGCGGCATGACGGCTCGGGAAGCCTCCCTCTCCGCGTGGGCCCGGCCGGGGGCGGTCGATCGCGTCGCGTGCCACCTTGGCGGCGAGCCCGGCGAGGGTGCCCGCCACGGCCGCCCGGATGCCCACCACGCGCGAGCCGGGGACCACGATGAGCCCGAGCACGAGGATCTGGAAGCCCGGTGCCATGACGTCGGCGGTGAGACGGGCGTACTCGTGTCCGCCTGGCACCGAGGCCACGGCCCGACGTACCTGCCCGCCGGTCCTTCGGTCAGCGGCGAGGATGACCGAGGTGATCTCGGGTGACGACATGCCCGGCACGCTACGACACCCCCGTGCGGCCCGGCCCGACTAGTCTCGCGCCCGTGCTGCCCCGGGGATTCATCGCGGTCGTGGTCGCACCGGCAGCCGCCGTCACGCTGGCGCTGGCGCCGGGGTGCGGGTCGTCGCGCGCCGGGGACGTGGCCCCGCAGGTCGTGCCGGCGTCGGACCGCCCGGCTGCCATTCCTGTGTCCGTGCCGCGCCTCGACGGCCCCGGCGACGTGACGGTCGGGCGACCGGGGGCGCGACCGACGCTCGTGAATCTGTGGGCGTCGTGGTGCGGGCCCTGTCGCGAGGAGATGCCCACTGTGCAGCGCTTTGCCAGGGCCAATCCCGGCGTGCGCGTCGTGGGCATCGCGATCGATGACACGCCGGAGGCGGCGCGGGCATTCGCGGGGGAGGTCGGCGTGTCGTATCCGCTCGGCGTTGATGCGGACGATGCCATGGGTCCGACCTACGGCGTGACCGGGCTCCCGACCACGTTCCTCCTGGATCCTCAGGGGCGGCTCGCGAGCACGTGGAGTGGGCCAGTGACCGTGCCGGACCTCGAGGCGCTCGTGGCATCGCTGGAGGCGGGCTCGTGACCGCTCCGGGGCCGACACTGGAGGATCGGGTGCGCGGGTTCTGCGCGCGTCATGACCTGCTGCCCGCGGGCAGCGGCGTGCTCCTCATGGTGTCCGGTGGGGCAGACTCGAGCTGTCTGATGCACGTGGTCGCGGCCATCCATGACGGGCCCGTGCATGTGCTGTCGGTGGACCACGGATTTCGCCCGGCTGCGGCCGAGGAGGCGCGCTCGGTGGCGCGCGCGGCACGCGCTCTCGGCCTGACCGCACACGTGGAGTCGCTGGGGCTCGCCCCGGGGCCCGGAGCGCTCGTGCGCGCCCGCGACGCCCGTCACGCCGCAGCGGAGCGGGTGCGCGAGCGCGAATCGCTCGATCTGATCGCCACCGGGCACACGCTCACCGACAACGCCGAGACGATCCTGTTCCGCGCAGCGCGTGGCACCGGGCGCACCGGCGCCCTCGGCATCGCCCCGCGTCGGGAGCGACTGGTGCGCCCGCTCCTGGGCCTCACGCGCGATGAGGCGCGGGCGTGGTGCCTCGACCGGGGGATCGCCGTCGTCGATGATCCGACGAACGACGACCTGTCGACGGCTCGCGCACGGGTGCGGCACGGACTGGTGCCCGCGTTGGAGGCCGTGCACCCATCGGCGCAGCGCAACGTGGCGCGGATGGCCGAACTGCTCGCTGATGAGGCGGCCGTCGTGGACGCCGCCGTGGATTCCGCGTGGCATCGCCTCGCGAGGCCCGGTGGCCTCGATGCCGCCGCGCTCGCCGGCGAGCCCGTGGCGATCGCCCGCCTGCTCGCGCGTCGCCTGGTCGTCGGCGCGGGCCTGCCTGCGTCGGCGTGCGACGCCGCCGTGATCGATTCGGTGCTCGCGCGCGCCTCGGTCGGCCACGGGGCCACTCAGGTCCCCGGGGGGATCGTCGCCGTGGACACTGGCGTGCTCGTGGCCGAGGTCACACGGGTATCCCCTGCAGTGATCGCCGAGGCGGCGCTGCAGGTGCCGGGGAGCGTGCGCCTGGACCACGGCGAGGTGCGCGCATCGCGCGGCATCGCGGGGCACAGCACCGCCGCAAGCGCCTGGGTGCGCGCGGATGGCGGGCTGGTCGTACGCGCGCCGCGCGCCGGGGACCGCATCGCGCTCGCCTCGGGCGGCCATCAGGCCGTGGGGCGCCTGCTGCAGTCGGCCGGCGTTCCGGCACGTCACCGCGCGGCGGTTCCGGTGGTGGCGCACGGCGAGCACGTGCTGTGGGTCGCGGGGCATCGCGTGTCTGCTGATGCGATCGCCGCGCCGGGCGACGCAGCCACCAACCTGGTCGTGGTGGCCTCATGAGCGAGCGTCAGCCCAGGGACGTGCTGGTGTCGCGCGAGGACCTGACCGCGCGCGTGAGCGCGATGGCCGCCGAGATCTCGTCCGACTACGCCGGACGAGATCTCCTGGTGATCGGCATCCTCAAGGGCGCCGTGTTCTTCACCGCGGACCTCGTGCGCGAGCTCACCGTGCCGTGCGAGATCGACTTCATGGCCGTCTCGTCCTACGGGTCGGCGACGCATTCGTCGGGCGTGGTCCGCATCACCAAGGACCTCGACGTGTCCGTGGAGGGACGCCATGTGCTGCTGGTGGAAGACGTGATCGACTCCGGGCGCACGCTCCGGTACCTGATGCGGAATCTCGCGGCGCGTGATCCGGCCTCGCTCGAGATATGCGCGCTGCTCAGCAAGCCCGCCGCCGACCGCCTGGATCTGCGCACCCGGTACGTGGGCTTCCACCTCCCTGACGTGTTCGTTGTGGGGTACGGGCTGGACGCCGGCGAGCGCTACCGTGAGTTGCCGTACATCAGTGCGCTGTCGTAGGCGGCCGTCACTGCTCGTGAACGATCGGGACGCTGCTACCCTCGGGCCCTGTAAGCGAGCGGGAGACCACCGCTGAGCCGCTTCTTCAAGAGCGCTGCATTTCCCATCCTGATCGTGATCCTGCTGGCCTTCGTGGCGCAGCGGCTGGTCACGTCATCGTCACAGCCCGCGGAGCAGCCCACCTTCACCGGGTTCCAGAAGGACCTGAGCGAGGGCAAGGTCTCGGGCATCACGATGCAGACGAAGGACCAGGAGCTCGAGGTCACGCTGAAGGACGGCAAGACCTACGTCACGGGCTTCCCCGACAACTACGGGGCCCAGGTCACCGAGAGCATCGACGCGGCGCAGGTTCCCTTCGTGGTCGAGGGCCGGGGCGGATCGGCCTGGTGGGGATTCCTCATCACCCTCGCGCCATTCCTGCTGTTCTTCGTGTTCTGGATCTTCCTGATGAACCAGATGCAGGGCGGCGGCTCGAAGGTGATGAGCTTCGGGAAGAGCCGCGCCAAGCGCATGGCGGTGGACCAGCCGAAGATCACGTTCCGGGATGTCGCGGGAGCTGACGAGGCCGTGGAGGAGCTCGAGGAGATCAAGGAGTTCCTCGAGAACCCGAAGCGCTTCCAGGCGCTGGGTGCGCGCATCCCCAAGGGCGTGCTGCTCTACGGGCCCCCCGGCACCGGCAAGACGCTGCTCGCCCGCGCGGTCGCCGGCGAGGCCGGCGTGCCCTTCTTCTCCATCTCGGGCTCCGACTTCGTCGAGATGTTCGTGGGCGTCGGCGCCAGCCGCGTGCGCGATCTGTTCGAGCAGGCCAAGCAGAATTCGCCCTGCATCATCTTCATGGACGAGATCGACGCCGTGGGCCGCCACCGCGGCGCAGGCATGGGCGGTGGCCACGACGAGCGCGAGCAGACGCTCAACCAGCTGCTCGTCGAGATGGACGGCTTCGAGGCCAAGGACAACATCATCCTCATCGCGGCCACCAACCGGCCGGACATCCTCGACCCCGCCCTGCTGCGCCCGGGCCGCTTCGACCGCCAGATCATGGTCGACCGCCCCGACCGCGCGGGTCGCGCCGAGATCCTGCGCGTGCACACGCGCGGCAAGCCGATCGACAAGGAGATCGACCTCGACACCCTCGCGGGCCAGACGCCGGGCTTCACCGGCGCCGACCTCGCCAACCTGGTGAACGAGTCGGCCCTGCTCGCCGCGCGCAAGGGCAAGAAGGTCATTGACGCCCAGGAGCTCGAGGAGGGCATCCTGCGGGTGATCGCCGGGCCCGAGAAGAAGACCCGCCTGCTCTCCGACAAGGAGCGCGTGGTCACGGCGTACCACGAGATGGGCCACGCCATCGTGGGCCACTTCCTCCCGAATGCCGACCCCGTGCACAAGATCTCCATCGTGAGCCGTGGCCAGGCACTGGGCTACACCATCTCGATGCCCGCCGAGGACAAGTTCCTCACCACGCGCGCGCAGCTGGAGGACACCATGGCCATGACGCTGGGCGGCCGTGCCGCCGAGGAGCTGGTGTTCGCCGAGATCACCACGGGGGCCGCCAACGACCTCGAGAAGGTCACGGCCACGGCGAAGCAGATGACCATGCGCTTCGGCATGA